>QKFE01000112.1 GCA_003252225.1 Kiritimatiellales bacterium
GTGAAGCTCTCCTGCTCAGAGCTGCCGAGCCAATTCAGAATAATGGCATTGTCCTGCGGGCCGGTCGTTACATTAAACGGAACGGCTACAGGCACTGCGCTGTCGGTTTCATGTGTCAGGGTAACGGAATCCATTTTCGGATAAATCATGTCCTGATTATAAATCGAAGACTGCATTCCGAAAGCGAGCAGCGATGCGGCATAGGTTTCTTCAATCTGCATCCAGGTGGCGGTTTCATCATCCATCGTATAAACCCAGCCGCTGTCGTACACTGCGCCGTCAATGGTTGCGGTGACTTTCGCACTGTAGTTGTTTGCCGTCGCTGTTTTGCGGATGGTGAAATCCAGCTGAATCGGTTTGGTTTCAAATACCGGCCCGTTCGAAGCCGGGCTGTCCTGCCAGGTCGGATCCCAGCCAAGCTGCTGCCGGTTAAGCTCAATCAGTTTATTGGCATCGTTGTTATACATCGCGAAGCCGATGTAAATCGAGCCGGCCCAATTATACATCACCGTAAAGGTGGCATCTTTTCCGCCGGAAGTCAGCGCGGTGCTGCCGTCGCCGGTAAGTCCGAAAATGAACCCTTTATGGCGGGTGGTGATGTATTGTCCGATCTGCTGCACATTGGTCACCTGCGTGATTCCGTCCACTGCGGTGTAAATATTGGTTTTATAAAGCCCGTCAACCGGGTCTGTATTTAAGGTGAAATTCAGCGTTCCGTTCCACGCATCGTTCACATTGTTTGAAGTCACCAGCGAACTAATCACGCTTTTGGTGTTCGTTTCGCTGTTTGCAGTGGCAAATCCGGCACCGGTACTATCGACCGAAAAAGCGCCGGTTCCCGTTGCGGAAATCGCCAGCCAGTTTCCTTGTCCGGCCAGATCGCCGTCCGCAAAACCTTCCGCACTGGTGAAATGATCATCGAGATAGGTGCCCGTCTGCGGTTCAACCGGAATGGCGCTGATAACGTCGGATTCAACCGAAGAGAGCCCTGTGCTTTTCGCGACGACCTTATAAAAATATTCCGTGCCGTTCACTACACCGGTGTCGGCGAAAGTTCGAACGACGAGATCGGACGCGACCGCAGAAAAAGGGCCTGTTGCCGAAAGTGAACGCATCACATCAAACCCGGTTGCATCAGCTACCGGATTCCAATTCAGCGTGACCAACCCGGTTCCTGCCGAAGCCGTAACCTCCGGAGCCGCCAATGAAAGCGGAGCAACACCCGATGTCCGTTCAATCAAAAGGGAATCGATGGTGATGTGTTTGCGTCCGTAAAAACCGGCGGGCATATCTTTGTTCCAGCTCGCCCCTTTTGCGTGCCCCATCATATAAACCGGGTCGGCATCGGCATACGCGCCGGAAAGTTCAACCGCAACCGGCGAACCCGAAAAACCGACACCGGTTGTTTTGTTGGACACCGAAACGCTTACGGAATAAATGCTGGATGCGCGGCTTTTCCGCACATTCCACGACAGTAGCAGATCGTCGGACTGCATATCGGCCATCGCGACATCCATCCCGAAATTGGTGCAGCTGATATTTTCCGTGCTGCCCATAAATGCGCCCGAAGCGTTAAACGTCCCGAATTTAAAATGGTTCGGCCAGTCGGTTTCAATTGCCACAAAAACATCGTTCGATGTGCCGGCCAGTAAATTCGCTTCGGAGGTAGACATGCCCACCCGGAAAAAGCCGCCGTGCCGCCAGACGTTGGTGTTAAAATTAACCGAAAAATCCATCGAACCCGACCATTCGTCATCCACCGCATTTCCGGAAGGCGTACCGGTGAGGTAAACGTAATAATTATCGTCAATGTTCGTCCGCGGCGCAGTCGTTGTATCCGCCGTGCCGCCGGTCACATTAAAGGCATTGGTGTGGTATCCGCCCGTCGCGGCGGACTGCACCCAATTTCCCTGTCCGGCCAGATCGCCCGGTGAATAGTTAAAACTGTCGTTTACAATCGTCTCTCCCCAAGAAAGGGAAGCCATTCCCGTCGCGGCCAGTAACCAGACCAGCCCCTGTCGTTTTTTCATCTTATGCTCCTCGTTTTCGATTATTTTCACATCACTTCCGATGCGGTTCACTTTCCCGCAACCGGTAAGCAGACGCGCTCTTTATTATTCCTTTACGAAGGCTGTGATTCAACCGAAACAGACCATCGGATTTTTTTTGAGGCTTGATTCATCCGCGATTCCGGCGATACGTTGAACCAGTTAAAACGGAATCTCCCGCAATGTCTGACCAATGGATCACTAAACAGACCCTGCTCCAACGGGCGAAAAATCAGGATGACGAAGAGGCCTGGAACGATTTTGTGAAATACTACACCGGCTTCATCCATGCGGTGCTCCGGCAAATGTCGTTTCAATATAAAGACGTCGAGGATATCACGCAGGAGATTTTGCTGAAAATCTGGCGGAAGTTTTTAACTTACGACGGCGAAAAACATCAGGTTCATTTCCGTACGTGGCTTTCGACGCTGATCCGGAATCAGGCGATTGATTACATCAAACTGAATCAGGGTTATCTGCGCCGAAAAGAGAAAGCCGCCGAAATCCAAAGCGGTGAACTGAATATTGCCCAAACTGAACTCGATCAGCTGGTGGAACACGAGTGGGTCAAACATATGACCACCACCGCATTGGAAAATATACGGCTGCTCTTTTCCGGCCTCGCCGTACAGGCCTTCGAAATGTCGCTCGAAGGAAAAACATCCGCCGAAATCGCGGAAGCGTTGAACATTAACCAGGAATCGGTGCGCACTCTGAAAAACAGGGTGAAACAGCGGCTGATCAAAGAGATCAGCCTGCTTCGCGAAGAGATGGAGTTTTGAGTCATGACCGACGACGCGGATAATAAGAAGCTCCACCGCCTGATGTCGCTCTATGATGAAAGCGCGGAATCCGCCGCCACGCTGAATGACGAAACCGCGCCCATTTATTCCAAACTCAAACCCGGCGAAATGCCGTTTCAAATCGAGTCGCTGATTGCGCGCGGCGGCGTGAAATCCATCTTCAAAGTGTTCAATCCGAAAACCGCGCACTATGTCGCCATGGCGCGGCTCAACCCCGATTCGCCGGAAGAACTCTACGAGCCCTTCCTGCGCGAAGCCCGTCTGACCGCCCAGCTCGACCACCCGAATATTATCACCATTTACGACATCGGGCTGAACACGGATTCAACGCCCTATTTTATCATGGAGCTGAAAACCGGCGACCGGCTCGACACCGTGATTGAGCAGAGCTTCCCCAAACGCCGAAAAAAACTGGATGGAGAAACGATCGCCAATCTGCTGAATATCTTTCTGAAAATCTGCGACGCCATGGAATATGCCCATTCACAGAATGTCGTTCATTTGGATTTGAAGCCGCAAAACATACAGGTCGGGAAATACGGCGAAGTTGTCGTCTGCGACTGGGGCAACGGAAAACTGATCGGCGACAAGAAATATGACGGCGGTGATTTTGACCGGCTTCTGCTCAATCCCGACCTGCTGAACAATATGACCCTCACCGGGCAGATCAAAGGCACGCCCGGTTTTATGGCGCCGGAACAGATTACGAATCAGGGCGAAAAAAACCAATCAACCGATATTTACTCGCTCGGCGCCATTCTTTACACGATTTTAACCAACGCGCTTCCGGTTGACGGAAAAACACCGGACGATTTGTTGGAAAACACCCGAAAAGGCCGAATCATACCGCCCGCCGAACGATGCCCCGGCTCACAGGTTCCGCCCGCGCTATCCGCCATTGCACTCAAAGCCATGGCACGCTCTCCGAAACAACGCTACGCCTCCGTCCGCGAAATGCGGCAGGATCTCGTCAATTATCTGAACGGTTTTTCAACCTCCGCCGAAAACGCCGGCTTCTTTAAAGAGGTTCGCCTCTTTTACCGCCGACAGAAAAAGATACTCAACGTTTCCGCGCTGGCTTTTGGAATCCTTTTTATTGCCGTGGCGGTTTCCTATCTATCCATCCACAAAAGTCGGCAAGCAGCAATTGAGGCCAAAATCCGATTGCAGCATGAAACGGAAGAGCGCTTGAAACTGGGCGAAGAAGCGGCACCGCAATATTACGAAAAAGCTGTCAACCAGCTTTCACAGGGACATTTAAAACAGGCCGTCCGCAACCTCGAAACCGCAGTGGTTCTTTATCCGCGCGATATCGAATATCACAACCTGCTCGCTTCGCTCTATTTCATTCAAGGCCGCCACGAAGAGGCCGATCGGATGTTCTGGGAATACCCCCAATCCATTTACAAAATGGTGTTCACCATCAATCAGACGCTACTTCAAAAAACCGCTCCGGCGGAAGAGGAGTTCCGGCAGATTAAAGCGCTGCTGGAAAGCTGCGGCCAAATCAAAACAACCCCATTGACAACGGCGCTGTTTGCCCGCTGGGCGCTGGATGAGCGCAGAATGTACCGCAATCTGGCGCTGGAAAACCTGCGGCTCGAAAACGAGCAGTGCACCGCCATGCTCAATTATGCCGCCGAACAGAAAAACACCGACGCCGCACAAACGCTCATCTTCCGTGTTTTACAAACCTTGCAGGCATCCCCGGAATGGATTGGTCGCCGAATCCCGGCAACACGGGGCACAGAACTGAGTTGCGACCCAAAACTGAAAATGCAGTTCGAAAATTTAATTCCTGCCAACCTCGCGCTCGGCCAACCGTTCACCAACCTCGGGGGTATTCGAAGCAATCCGCAAAACGCGCTCGACGGAATTATCGCGGAAGATAATTACTGGTCTGCGGCCCCCCTGCCCGCCGAAATCAACGTCGATCTGGGCGGCGTACACATGATTTCCAAAATCAAAGTCTTCACGAACGGATTCGCTCCGGTCGCAAAGAATTTCCGATACGATGTAGTGGCCATTTCCAGCCAGCCCGGCGAACCGAAAATCGTTGCAACCCGTACCCAAAATGACGACCGGAATTCCACCTGCCACCTTTACGAGTTCCCGCCGACCCCCGCTGAATTTGTGCGCCTTAAAATCATTTACCACTCCGGCGACATCCCGATTCAAATCAGGGAGTTTGAAGTCTATTAGAGCGCATTCGGTTTAATTTGGCGCATGATTCGGCAATCTGCGCAGCGGATAGGGCTGGTTCGATGAACCAGCCGCGGCGCTTTCATCGAAAGCGCCCTACCCGTTCAGCATTTTTTCCAGCTGGTCGGGAATATCGTGGCTCCCGGCATCACAGCGTTGCGTGAACCCTTTCAGGTCGGCTGCCAGTTTTTGGGTAACGGAGGCATAGGCCGGATCACCGAAATAGTTTTTGAGCTCATCAGGGTCGGCTTCAATATCGAGCAGCCACGGTTTTTCTTTCGGCATCAGCACCAGTTTATGCCGCGCATCAATCGCTGCCACAAACCACAGCGTTGAAAATGTGACGTCGTTCCAATCTGCCGGAGGTTGATCGGCCAGTAACGGGGTTAAATCGCGCCCTTCCACTTTCGGACAGGGCTGTTTCAACAGGCTTAAAAAGGTCGGCATCCAGTCGGTGGTATTTGCCGCCTGATTGATTATTTTTCCGCGCGGAACCAGCGGGTTTTTCAGCGTACGCCCGTGACAGATCACGAAAGGAACACGCGCCGATGTTTCATGAATGGTGCCTTTATTCATGCGGGCATGTTCGCCGTAAAGATCGCCGTGATCGGCGGTGAAGACAACCAGCGTGTTTTCGAGTATGCCTTCGTCTTCCAGCTTTTTCAGGATACGCCCGACGTTGTCATCGATACACTTCACCATACCGAAATAGTGCGGGATCGATTCCAGCATTTTTTCCGCTTTGCCATCGGGCATCTGCCACTTCGGTGTGCCTTCCGGACGCGGCGCATCGTATGTGCGCGGCCGCTCAAACTTCATGTTTTTATACATGCTGAGATACGGTTCGCGCGCGAGATCCGGCGTGTGCGGATCGGGAATCGAACAGACATAATAAAACGGCTTGTCTTTGTTTCTGCCGATAAAATCAATGGTGCGATCTGCAAGCCAGTCGGTGGTGTATTTGACGTTGCCGGAACGCGCATCCTTATAAACCGGTTGACCGGATTCGTTGGTTTTATACTGTTCCGGACGGTTAGAAGCTTTATAGGGCGAACCGGTTTTGTCGATGCCACGAAACTTTTCATGACCGCCGTTTTCCATAAAGGTGTTGTCGATGAACCCATAATTGTGTCCCTGTTTTCCAACCGGATGCGGCTGCCAGAACTCTTCGTGATTATCGCCGGTCGATTCAGCCAGATGCCACTTTCCGCAATAGCCGGTCATATAACCGGCATCGCGCAACACCTCGGCAATCGTCGGCACATCGGCATGAAGATATTTACCGTCACCCGGCTTGGTTGAATTGTTCGGCATTCCGAGCTGATGTCCGTACAGGCCGGTAAACATGGAAGCGCGGGCCGGTGTACAGACGGGCGCACTGGCATACATCCGATTGAACAGCGTTCCGTTTTCAGCAATGGAGTCGATATGCGGCGTTTCAACCACGTTTCCCGGCCCCCACATTTCCGCCTGATCTTTGCTCAGCAATTTGCGGTAGCAGCCCAGCGTCCGAAAACTATGCTCGTCGGTCAGAATAAAAAGCAGGTTGGGTTTCGCTGTGTTCGCTGCAGCGATTGCAGACCCGGTTAATACCGTTGTTCCGGTTAATGCGAGAAGCTGGGAAAAATTCCGTCTGTTCATATTCCGATCCTTTCCGATTGGCTGTTTTCCTATCATCCGCTCCCGAAAACTATTTTTTACAGGCCACTTTACCGGCCTTTCCTTACATTCCCGCAATTCCGGAATTTAGGCGAAGAATGGAAGAATTTACCGCCGTAAATGAAGCGGGAAAACTGTTCATCCATACAGGCGGGTCGATGGCCGAATCGAGTACACATTTTCTCAAATCGCATATATCCGAAAAACGCATCCTGCCTATAAAAGTTTTAATAGCCTACTGCGAATAGCTTTTGCAGACAGGCTGCTCACACAAACCTCGACGAAGGAGTATAGGATGAAAAAGAGATTCACGGCCGTTTTGGCCGGAGCCGGAATGCTGACGTCAGCATGGGCTCAAACAACGATAATCGATACGGACTTCAGTTCGTATTCCGACGGAAACCTCGCCGGACAATCCCCCTGGCTGGCTGTTATCAATACCGACGTAACCACAGGCAGCAATCCGTTCAACGTAACCAACAGCACCATCGAAACAAAATCCATCACCCGCGTCTGGCAGGCATCGCACTATGCCTACATCGACCCGGCTTCCGGCGGTGTATCGGCGGCCGACGACCAGTGGAACGGATCCATGGATTACCAGTTCAGTTTCACCACAAATATCGAGTGGAAACTCAGTGAGTTTTTCTATTGGGGAACCTCCGCAACCGCAACCAATGTGCTACGGACTTCAAATGGTGATGACCTTGTATTTAGTCTTGGAAAAACATTCAGCACCAACCTGCTCGTGCATACCTACAATGAGACCGGTGAAAAAGTCGTTGTGCTTGATATCCCCAGTCTGGCCGATGTCGGGATAGACCAGTCATCGGACATCATTTCCGACTGGCTGAATATTTCGTGGACTGTGCGCAAAACACGCAGCAGCGGACTTTTCACAGTAAACTGCGCCGTCAGCAACAAACAAACCGGCGTTGTGTTTGCAGGCAATCCGGTGGTCGTAAACAAACCGGGTGCCTATGCCGCAACGCAGGCTTATCACATGCTCGGCCACAATGACGGAGCACGTTTTTATGTGGCGGCAGCCGCGCAATCGCACTACATCAACTCCACCTTGGATTCACTGAAAATCACCGCGACATCCGGCAACGACCCCGTTGCGCTTTATCCTACAGAGGTCACCGCGGTCGGCGGCTCCGGAGTGGTTGATCTTTCATGGCCGGTGGTTGCTGATGCGGAAACCTATGATGTGCTGCGTTCACTCACCACCAATGAAGTCGATTTCACCGCTATCGCAAGCGGTATTTCGGCAAACGCCTATTCCGATACGGGCGTTACCGATGGAACAGTTTACTATTACAAGGTCGTTTCAAAAGCAACCGGCGTTGCATCCGCAACTTCCGAGACAGTGCAGGCCACACCGCAATCACCGGTAACTGGTACATTTATCAACACGCATTTCACCGGTGCCGAAGGTTTCATTTCGGGCGATCTCGACGGCCAGCAAAACTGGGCCTCCGCAGCCATCACCCAGCCTAACGCCTTCAATGTTGATCCTTCCGGTTCGGGCATCATTGAATTTGAAACGGCCGCAACCGCAAATCGCAGCACAAACCAGGTCTATTATTCCCTCGTAACGTCCAACGAAGTCGGGACAATCTGGAACGGCACCATTGGATTCACGATGAAAGCCCAGCTTTCCGGTTCATTTAAAACCAACATCGCCGCATCCGTCACGAACGTTTACGAAGTCGCGCAGCTGAACGCATTGAACGGACTCGTTTTCGGTCTGGTTCTCGATCCGGAAAACAATGTGATTACGCCGCGCGACGACGCCGATGCGTCCGGACACTGCGCCGTCATTTCCGCAAACTACAGTAACGACGGGAAACTGATCCTCGGCTTCAATGCCCCCCACGCTGCCGCCAACGTTATGCTTGAGCTGCAGCGCAGTGAACTGGGCTGGGATCCGGAATGGGCGGACACCTCGAACACTGCCGGACCGATTCTTGAAACGTTGCCGATTCACCTCGATTGGAGCATCCGAAAAGCAACGGTGGGCAACACCTATAACGGAACTGTCACCGCAACAGTTGACGGTGTTGTTTATGTCGGCAAAATTCAGTTTAACGGTGAAGAAGACGGCGGCTGGTGGCGACCGAAAGCCATCTATCCGGCGGAACTTGTTCATTTCGGAATTGCCCGCGAAGTCCGCGAAGACGGCAGTCAGGTTTATTTCGATATCGACTATGTTTCCGTCACGCATTCGCCGACCAGCGCAATCCCGCACGAAATTCCGATTAGCCTCAGTTCCTCAAAAGGCGATCTCGAACTGACCGTCAACTGGAATTGCGCGGGCGAAGGCGACAGCTATAACGTCTATCGGTCGGATACAAACGGAACGGTTTATACCCTCATCGGAAACACAACCGCTAAAACCTACACCGATACCGGGCTCGAAAATAAACGGTCCTATTTCTATAAAGTTTCGCAGGTCTATTCCGACGGCGAAAGCGGCCTATCCACCGAAATCATCAACCGTGCGATGGGACGTACTACGCATTGGTATTGGGGCGGCGACGTGAACAGTTCCGGCAATTACTGGGTAACCGGCGTCAGCAGCGCGACGCAGATCGGCGCACTGAACTTCTTCGAAGGCAACGGGGTCAACGGCTCTGTCATCGCGTCGGCAGATGACACCCGGTATATCGAATCCATCGGTGGATACATTAACGGGATTTGGCAGATTCCCACCAACGTAACCGTGAATCCGGCTCAGCTCTTCGAACTGCGCTGGAACGATCTCGGAACACGTATCAAGACCGGTGCCGGTGCCGCCGCCCTCTTCTGGGTTGACTGCACATCGATTGATAACACAACTCTTCCGCTTACCGGTGAATGGAAATCGCAATCGTTCTGTCGTCCGGCCATCCGCAACGGATCAACGTGGTATGTGGGCAAGACAGCGATCGGCTCAGATACCTCCCTGTTGGTTGACGATGAAGAGTGGACAGTACTGGATGTGGCCGATGCGACATCAACCCAGATCATGAGTGTCGCCGGAGCAACCTTCACCGCAGGCTCCCTGCTGAATCTGAACGACATTAATGCCGTCGGATTTTTCGTGGAGAGTTCTTCGAACGGCGGGGCGGACATCTGGAGTTCCTACATGCGCCTGCTGTACGGAACCACACTGACGCCCTATGAATACTGGGCGGACAGTGAAGGCATTTATAACGAAGACGCGGCGGAAGCAAACGACCTCGACAGCGACGGACTGAACAACCGCTCGGAATGGGGACTCGGCGGCGACCCGCAGGATGCGATGGATGTCGGCATTACGGAACGGTATTCCATGATCAATGTCGGCGGAAACTTCCTCTACATCCACCCTGTCCGTTCCGGCGAACGCCCGACCTATGTTGTTGAAGAAACCTCCGATCTTGTGAATGTGGCATTCGCAGCTCCGACTGTTCCGTATGTCGCTTCGGAAGGCGGCGAATGGCCGGGCGAACCGGACTTCAACACCATGACCAATATCGTTCCGACGGCAGCGGCACAGAAGTTCATTCGTCTGAACGTCCAATAATTCCTTTTCACTAAGGGATACCTCGACACGCTCCGGATTCTCTCGAGATCCGGGGCGTGTTTTTTTGAAGACCTCAAAATAAAACGCAAACGCGCCACCCGCTTTTCATCTGTGCACAAAAAAAACGCGGCGAGGACGCCGCGTTTACATTTCGGTGATTGTGCCGGGATTACTTATCATAAAAATCGGAGATATATTTACGGGGGCCATTGGCATATTTCCATAAATATTCACCGGTTGCTTTGACGCATTTTTCGCTGATGTGATGCGGCAGAATGGAAACCAGCGGATAACCGGTTTTGCCCTCATACATGGCCAGATGTTTCAGAAAGTTTGCTTCGGTCATGGCGGATTCACTGGTGTCGTTTCCGCCGATGTGGTCGAGATTAATCCCACGGCCGGGTGCGGATTTATACGTAACCGTATAATGAGATTCAACGCGGCCGGGCCAGTCATATTGCGGATTCATCCAGATATCGTTCGTACGGTTCACATCGCCGAATTTGCAGAAGAAAATATCCGGCACATGAAACTCCATTTCGAGTTCCGGATCGATACTTTTTGCCGCACGGTAAAGCTCTTTGTGAATGGGCAGCATATCGGATTTGGTGTTGTAGGACATGTCGATTTTAAATTTGCGGAACCCCATTTGCTGATACCGGCTGATCACCTCCTGCGCATAGCCGAAAATATCGGCCTGCGGATTCAGCCAGCGGATATCGGTTTTGATGTCGGAAACTTTTCCGGACTGTCCGGCTCCGAGAATTTCGGGATAGCGTTTTCCAATGGTGCTCGCCGCATGAACTTTCGGGAAACCGATCCACAGACCGGGGGTGAACCCTTTTTCGCGGATCATATCGGCGGTTTTGCGGAAGTCGGGAAAGGTCTTTGAGTCCGGCTCCCACGAGCCGAAACCGGAATCAATGGACCCGTCGGGAAAAACACCCCAGCCATGATCCAGCGTCAGTTTGCCTTTCGGGTAACCGAGTTCGATAATTTTATCCGCATAGGCACTCACAAACTCGTGGGTCAACAGCTTGAAATGCCCCTGTCTGCCCTTGGACTGTTTTTTCTGCTCGACCCAGGTACAGTATTCAACATCGCCCCAAAATACCGGCGCATTTTCAAGCGGCTTAAAATCCAGCTGCTTCATCATTTCCGCGTTATATTTCTTCCACGCGGCATCGCCTTTGAGTCCGGATTCATAAAACAGCTGCTGCCCCTCGGGAACAACAACGGTCAGCGTCTCTTTGCCGTCAAATTTAAAGAGTGACTGCTGATATCCCCGGGTTGACATGAAACCGACAAAGGTTCCGTTTGCTGCCATAATAACAGGCGATCCCGACATACCCGATGCCGGGATGGTGAACGGGTTGTGAACAAACTCATCATTCTGAAAATAGTGCGCCCCCCCGCCCTTTTGCTCAGGAGTCGACAAACTGTGATAGGGACAAAACAACGGCTTCTGAACTTTAATTTTCACCTCATCAACCGGCAACGGTTCAGCAATGACATTGCCCATCGAATAGCCGTCTTCTGATTTGCTTACTTTCGCTTTTGCAACCGCAGGAATGCCTGCTGCCAATGCGCCGATTCCTGCCGCCTTAAAAGCCGTTCGCCGTGTTTCCATATCCATCACTCCGTTATTTCGTTTCCTGTTTCCATTAAAGCAGGAAATTTAAAATGGACATGAAATGGCGTATATACGCTAACCGGTCTTTTATATGTTAAATAGAGTCAAACCGGAACCCGGCTCAGCAATCCTACTCCCACTCAAGGCGCAGACGGAAGAATGATTCATCTTCAGCGTACGGACAGGTGATATACAGATCCCCGTTTCCGACAGAAGCTGTTCCGCTGGCGCTGTCAACGGCTCTCCACGGATCCGCAGTCATCAGCGAAGATTTGTGTTCGAGAATATAAACCCGGCTCGGCAGAATGTGCGATTCACCAACGACTATTTCCGGAACACCCGAGGTTGCGGTGATACGGACATCCAGCACATCATTCGGTGTGTTTAAGCTGGTTCCGATCAGATATTCTGCGGCATTTGAGGTGCCGTCATTATCAAGGTCACCCGTACCGTCGGCCGGATCATTCGGATTAAGTCCAACAGCACTTTCCGCCCCGTTCGGAATACCGTCGCCATCGCTGTCCACTCCGTCGCCGGAGAGAACAATCGCGAGGTTGTTAAACCCGTAGACATCATTCTTGTTAGATGATCCGCCGCCCCAGTGTTCAATAAAAATACCGACCCGGTTCGATGCACTCACACCGGCGCTTTGCAGTTCCGCCGCCGAAACCGTAAGCGAGAAGGATCCGCTTTGGCCGATATACGGACTGCCGGTTTCGCCGGTCGTAATTTGTTTGATCCAGCGGATAACCGTTCCGGTCGAAGGAACATGTTCGGCGAATCCAACCACACAACCCACATGGGAATTCGAAAATACATTATCAATCACCCAGTCTCCCGAGAAGGTATAATCACAATCCAAACACCATGTATCCGTGCTGAACCACTGCAGCATCACGGCATCATAGCCGTAACCGAGCTGCATTCTGCCGTTCGCCATTTGGACGGAGCTTGTCTGGTTTTCGCTTTTATCCGGATCGGACTCGTCCAGATACCACGTATTGGCCGGGAACGGAGACAACGTATTGTCCGGGTTGGGATTTAATGCAAAATCTTCATACAGCAGATCCGCCTCGGGGAACGGAAGGAGTGCCGGAGACGTCACCGTTTTGACTACACTGGTATTTCCGCTCACATCGGCAGCATCGCGCACGATAACATCATAGGCATATTCCGTGTTCGGCAGCAGACCGGTATCGATATAACTTGTTCCGGTCTGCCAGCCGGAATCGGTTCCGCCATAATTTCCGGTCAGTTCTTCAAAATAATATTCGTATCCGGCCGGCCCGGGAACCGCCGACATTTCAACGGTGTGATTATCCGTCAGTTCCGGCAGGTTGTAAAAGGCTGACCCGGCAACCGTCGAAACACTGCCGCCGACTTCCACCGCGCCGATATCCGGAAGCCCGAGAATCGCATTACCGAAATAGTCTTCGGAAACAGCAAGTCCGTTCAGCAGGCCGATGGCATCGCCCGGTATATTTGAAACAACAATACCGCGTCCTTCCACAAATGCGCCGGTTGACGGAATATAATCGCTATCACTCAACCCGCCCGGATTCGCCAGATTCGGGTTTCCGTAAAGCGGGTTGCCCTCCGTAAAGATCCACGTTTCAGGAAAAATCCGGCCCTTCTGATAGAGGTTGTTGATCCACACAATGCTTTCCGGCATACCCGCCGGATAAGCGCCCCGCCACAGCGGGCTTTCATCTTCAGAGTCGCCTTCAACAAAAAAGATATTATTGGCCACCATGGCGCCCCAGGTGGTCTGTTCAATCGAAAAGGAACAGAGCTGTTCTTCTTTCACGAAAATGGTGTTGTTATAAACGTAACTGTTGTACGGCCCTTCGCGTTCCAGCCCGGAAAAATTATGACCGCTGAAAATGATCACATGCCCGTCACCGACCGGTAATCCGTTCTCATTAACCCCGGCGCGCCGCTCGCCGTCGTTAACGCTGATGTTGTAGCGGTAGGTACAGTTTGAGTTGACCCCGAGGATTTCAACAAAGCCGCCCTCGTTATCCATGCTCAGATTGTACTGAACAACCGCATCCGTATTTCCGATATCCAGATGCACCCCGCAGGAATCGTAACGTCCGCGCGCGTGCATGAACTTATTCTTTTCAATCAGCACGCGGTTACAGTTAATCGGCCAGATTCCGCTGCCGCGCCCGTGCATCCGCGGGTCGGTATATTGACCGGAACCGTCCACCGTATTCCCGCGCACCAGCAGGTCGTCGCACCGGTTCGGCACCATTGCCGGACCGCCGATGTTTTCCATCAGGTTGTTGATGATGGACATATTGTTTTGCCGGCTCATGTTAATGCATTTATAGCCGAGGTCTTCAAAATGACAGTCCACCACAGTCAGATTTTCCGATGAATTACCCGACTGTCCCTGCGCATCGATCCCCGACCCCATATACGTGGTCGGATTATGCCCTTCGCTGGCCGTGTCCAGATAGGGATAGATGGTGTGGAAATAGACATTGCTGATCATAATGTTGTCCGCATCGGCACCGGTTGTGTTGTTAATATAAATGCCATAGCGGTCCGTTCCGTCGGATCCGTCGATATGCGCGCCGCCATCGCCGGTAATTTCAAGATCGCGCACCGTAATATAGTCACAGCTGGTAATATGAATACCGGCCAGATATCCCGCCGCATCAATGACCGGGCGGTTTCCGGTTCCATAGGCTCCGACGACGATCGGAAGCGCCGCGGTTCCGTTTTCATCATTCAGCACCAGTTTGCCGTTGAATGTGTCGCCGCGCTGAAGCAGCAGCCGGTCGCCCGGAACAAAAGTATGCGAACTCGCTTTGCTCAGGGTTGCCCACGCCGCCGAAGGCGATGTGCCGGAATTGCTGTCGCTGCCGCCGTCGGCATCCAGATAATACGACGGAACATTCACCGGAACCTCAAGCACGAGATTATCAATCTGTCCGATCTGCAGATCCGTTCCGTCTCCATTCGGGCCCAAGGTTGAAAAGTTGTCCTGATGCCCTTCAAAATCGATAACCGGACTGATTGCGGTAGCGGTTGCCATTCCGGCAGAAACGGGAACAGTCCACGAAACATGGATGACATCGCCGACAGATGCGCCGGTGAATTCAGAGAAGGCACGCGACGCATTATCCCCGCCCGTCAGCGACAGGGTTAAGTTAATCGAGGAAGTTCCTTCCGGGACGGCCTGCACATACATATCGAACGACAGAACGATGTTTTCGCCTTCAATCAGATCCACGGAACGGGGGCTGTTGTCGGCGCTTAACTGTCCCCATCCGCCGGTCGGATTCGTGCCGGTTGTCAACTGAAACGCCTGCCCGGATGCGGAGGTAAAATTGGCATGCGGCGCGACCACTTCCCCGACCAGATGATTACGGAGCCGCAGCCCGGCATCATAGATTCCATCGGTGATCGAGCTGTTGATTCCGGTGGTATCCCCGAAAGCCAGCGAATCAAAATTTTCATTCACAACCGTGACCCGATCGGCGAAACCGGCATGGCTCAAAATTGCGGTTGAAAACAGTAAAGCGGCGTAATTAACTCGTTGCATCGTCATCTCCT
Organism: Kiritimatiellales bacterium; assembly: GCA_003252225.1. Taxonomy (GTDB): domain Bacteria; phylum Verrucomicrobiota; class Kiritimatiellia; order Kiritimatiellales; family Pontiellaceae; genus Pontiella. The sequence goes on from QKFE01000112.1 coordinate 15,463, forward strand.
GCTCATTGCAAAACCCGTGTATTTCGGGCAATAAAGCCGCGCAGTAATCGACCGGAAGACCGGTCGCGGCGTTCATTCAAAAGCGAGCTAAGGTATCACAAAATCAGTTAAAATGCCAACTGTTAACTGTGACATAACGCGAATTGGCTATTATATTTCAGTCGCTGTTTTCAGCTACCAAGGCAAAATTTCGCCTTTTTCCGAGAGGAAAGCACCCGATTGTTCCGGCTTCAGTTGAGCGATTGTTGCGGTTAAGTCCCGAACCGCTTCATCAACTGTTGCAGGGGCATCGGCCCCGCCCATATCGGTTTGCACCCATCCGGGACTGATGGCCGTAACGAGGATCGATTTCGGGCGCAGTTTTTCCGCCAGCCGCCGGGTCAGCATATTCAGCGCGGCCTTGCTCATGGCATACGCATCCAGCCCGTTGAGCGGATTAATGTTCATTTCGAGCGAACCCATCCCCGACGTCATATTGACCAGTTTTGCCCCCGTTTTCATCAGCGGAAAAATTACCTGCGCCACCAGCGCGGGGCCGGTTGCATTCACCTTAAAATGGTTTTCAAAATGGATTTGGGTCCACGCCCCGCAATTTTCCTCAACCGAAATACCGGCATTATTAATGGCGAGATCGAACGCGAAACCGGCGAGTTTTTCCCGCAGCGCGCAAATCGAGGCTTCATCGGTCAGATTCAGTTTAACCGGGAAAAAAGTATCGCCGTATTCCGCCTTCAGCTCCGCAAATACAGCGGTGTTTTCCGGATCGGTCGCCGTTGCGGCCACTGCACAGCCTTCCTTTAAATACTGTTTCGCAAGACCGAGCCCTATTCCGCGGCTTGCGCCGGTGATCAGCACATTCATTTTTTTTCTCCGTTGTTCCACAGTAGGAAAGGGTGTTTCGAAAGACTGCTGTTAAAATAGCGCGGATCGTCCGAAACCTCTTCGCCGACCCAGCCGGGCAGGTCAAATTCCTGCTCTTCCTCTTCCAGCTCAATTTCCGCAAGCACCAGCCCGGCGTTTGCGCCCGCAAAAACATCGACCTCCCACGTCAGGCCGTCAAATTCGACCTCATAACGCGTTTTTTCAACCAGCCGGTCGCAGAGCATCAGCATGTATTCCGCGTCTTCGCGGTCGATTTCATATTCAAATTCAACGCGCGAAAAACCGGCCGATTTCCCCTTCACCGTCAAAAACCCGGCATCGCCCAAAACGCGGACGCGCACCGTTCGTTTTTCGTCGCTCGCCAAATAGCCCTGCCGGCAAAACAGCCCTTCGTTTGCCGCCGCTTTCCAGCCCTCATTTTTCACCCGGTATTTCCGCTCTATTTCGATACCCATTTTTCTGCTCCGATCACCGCCTGTCCCAGCGCGATGCCACTGTCGGTGGGATAGGTTGAAAACACCAGCTCGAATTCACCGTCGGCCACGTTTTCAATCCGCTCAACCAGCAGCCGGTTTTGGAAAACACCGCCCGAAAAAACCCACGGAATACGGCCCTGTTTTTTCGCCAGCGCCGCGCCGCAGCAATAGACGATTTCCGCCAGCGTATTATGAAACCGCGCCGCTAAAACAGGCGCCGAAACACCCTGCTCCATTTCATCGATTAAATCGCGAATCATCGGCCGCCAATCAATCTGACCGCCTTGAATGGAAAAGGCCAGGTCGCCGCATTCGGTTTCATCCGCCGCCGCTTCCAGCCGCATGGCCGCTTCCCCGTCAAACGTCGGTGTTTCACAGATACCGAGCAGACACGAAACTGCGTCGAACAGCCGCCCCATACTGCTCGTCATCGGGCAGTTAATCCCCGATTCCAGCAGCTTCAACGTAGACGCGACGCCCTCGTCGCGTTCAAAACGTCGCAGAGATGCCTCATCAATTTGACGCATCAAAGACACAGCAACCCGCTGCGGATTTTTCACCGCCATTTCCCCGCCCGGCAGCGCGAAGGGGCGCAAATAAAATGCCCGCTTAAAATCGGTTGAATCATAAAGCAGCACTTCGCCGCCCCAAATCGTTCCGTCGGTTCCGTAGCCCGTTCCGTCGAAAGAAAAACCGACCGCTTTTTCGGAAAACGTTCCAACCAGATGCGCGTGGTGGTGCTGAACGGCGCGCGATTTCACCCTTAGTTTTTGCGCAAAGGTTTGGGCGATGCGGGTGGAAAAATAGTCCGGGTGCAGATCGTGCACAATCAGATCGGGCGTCAGTTTAAAACAGCCGAGTTCGCGCTGAATCGCCTGTTCCAAAATAGCCTGTGTTTCCGGGTTTTCCAAATCGCCGATATACGGGTGCAGCGTCACCTGCCCGTGGTGTGCCAGCGCAAACGTGTTTTTCATATCCGCGCCAAACGCCAAAACACAGGCATCGGAATCGATAGGCATCGAAACCGGCGCAATGCCGCGGCCGGGACGAATCACGATGGTTTGCGTTCCGTGTACCGCGCAGACCGGGTCGTCGCACCGGTTAATAATTCCCCGGTTGTGCGTGATGAAAACATCGGCGATTTCACCCAGCTTTTTCCGCGCCTTTTCGTTGGTGTGAATCATCGGTTCGGTTGAATAGTTTGCGCTGGTCATCACCGCCGGATGCGGAAAGAGGTCGAACATAATTTCGTGCATCGGCGAATACGGCAGCATCACCCCCAGCGTATTCAAACCGGGGGCGATCTCTTCCAAAGACAGGGTGCTTTCGACGAAAGCGCCGCGGACGATTCGCCGAACCGTCCCTACCTCTTTTAAAATTTTCAACAGCACAATCGGCCGTTCGCGCGATAGCAGCAGTTTTTCCTCTTCGGCGGAAACTTCGCAGACGGTTTTCACCCACTCCAAATCGGGCACCATTAAAGCGAAGGGTTTTGATTCGCGGCCTTTGCGTTTGCGCAGTTTTTTAACCGCATCCGGATTCAGCGCATCGCAGGCTAAATGAAACCCGCCGATTCCTTTCACGGCGACAATTTTCCCCTGCGCCATCGAATCGAGCCATATTTTCTCCCAGTTTTCGGGCTCTATTTTCGGGCCGCATTCGGGGCAGCAGACCGGCTGGGCGTGATAACGCCGGTTGGCGGGATTTTTGTATTCCGACCGACATTCTGAACACAGTTCAAAATCGCGCATACTGGTTTGCGGGCGGTCGTACGGCAGGTTTTCAATGATTGAAAAACGCGGCCCGCAATTGACGCAATTAATAAAGGGATAGCGAAAACGGCGGTCTGTTGAATCAAACAGTTCGCGGCGGCAATCGCCGCAAATGGCAATATCGGGTGAAATCCGCTGAAGCGCCTCGCCGCAATCTTCGCTCAATCTAATCGTGAAATCGCGCGGCGTTTCCCCCTCTATTTCTGAAACAGAAATGCAGTCAATCCGGGCCAGCGGCGGCGGATCGTTTTCCAGCTTTTCGAGAAAGGGGGCGGAATCGCCGAACAGCTCAATACGCACCCCGTCAAAGTTATTTTGAACCGAACCCGTCAGCCCTAATTCTGTCGCCGTTTTCCACACCCAGGGGCGAAACCCGACCCCCTGCACAATCCCGGTGATGTGGATAGAAACAGCGTTCATGACTTACTTCATTTTCAGCCACGAAAAACACAAGAATCCACAAAAACTATCAATCCGTTTCTTTTGTGTTTTTTAGTGTTTTTTGCGGCCATTAATCAAAAACCTTTGTTAACCGGGCGCTGTCCGGAATCATATCGTCTTTGAGCATTTCAAACAGCGCTTTGGCAACCGGGCCGGGTTTCCCGTTTCCGACCGGATTCCCGTCAAATTTAACCACCGGGGTGATATTCGGCGTGGTGCCGTAAATATGAATTTCGGAGGCGGATCGCACGTGCCCCATTGGAATCGACCGGAATTCGGCACTGCTTAAAAGGCGGTCTTTCACCAGCAGCTTCGCAAACTCCATCGCGCGTTTTGCCGTTGTTCCGGCCAGCACACGGCTCGGCGGCGGCATAAACAGCTCTTTGCCCATCGTAACGATCCCGACGTTTTCGGTGGCCCCTTCGGCCAGACAGCGGTTTTCATCGAGCGAAATGGTGAAATCGACCCCGCGATCAACCGCCTCCTTTTTCATCAGCACGTTCGGCAGGTAATTACAGGTTTTCACCGTGGCGAAAATACCGGGTTTAATCGGGATTTTACTGACTGCCGCACTGACGCCTTCGGGCATTTTATCAATACTGGTGTGCCGCAGTTCGTAAACAACGACATACAGCTCCGGCTTCAGGCAATCGTACGGATTAATCCCCATCGTGCCCGCCCCGCGGGAAACCAGCAGCCGAACCAGCGCATTACGTCGGCCGCCGGCCAGAATCGTCTGCACAATAATATCGCCCATTTCTTCCGGCGGCACCGGCAGCCCGATTCCCATTTCCCGGCACGACCGTTCCAGCCGCTCCAAATGGGCCTCCAAATTATAAATCCGGCCATCCAGACATTTAAACGATTCAAACACCCCGTCGCCCCGATGCACCATATGGTCATCCACCGGAACCGCCATCACCGACTGATCCGTTACGATGCAATCCACTACCGAAGAATACATTGCATAAAGTTTCCGGTCTATTTCCGGCAGGCGTTTGAGCCATTCTTCGCGCCCGACAACCTCTTTTTTCCCCTTGCTTCCCATACTGCTCCTTATTTGAGGGAATCAACTATTGCTTAATTTCGCCCGAAGTGGAATTAATTTCCCCGTCAGCAAGTGGCAATAATATGCTGTTTTAAATAATTAAGGGAATATCGTTATGAAAGATATAATTAAGAAACGCGTACTGGTGACAGGCGGAGCCGGTTTTCTGGGCTCCTTTTTATGCGAGCGCCTGTTGGCCGAAGGATGCGATGTCATTTGCATGGATAATTTTTTCACCGGACGCAAAGCCAACATCGCCCATTTAATGAATAACCCCTATTTCGAGCTGATGCGCCACGACGTCACCTTCCCCTTTTATGTCGAAGTCGACGAAATTTACAACCTCGCCTGCCCCGCCTCCCCCGTCCACTACCAGTTCGATCCGGTGCAGACCACAAAAACCAGCGTACACGGCGCCATCAATGTGCTGGGACTGGCCAAACGCGTAAAAGCCAAAGTATTCCAGGCCTCCACCTCCGAAGTCTACGGCGACCCCAACATTCACCCCCAGCCGGAAAGCTACTGGGGACACGTCAATCCCATCGGTATTCGCTCCTGCTACGACGAGGGCAAACGCTGCGCCGAAACCCTCTTTTTCGATTACTGGCGCCAGCACAAACTCCGCATCAAAGTGGTCCGCATTTTCAACACCTACGGACCGCGCATGCACCCGCACGACGGCCGCGTGGTTTCCAACTTTATTATGCAGGCGCTCAAAGGCGAAAATATCACCATTTACGGCGACGGAAAACAGACCCGTTCTTTCTGCTACGTCTCCGACCTCATCGAAGGGTGGATCCGTTTAATGGCATCGCCCGATGAAGTGACCGGCCCGATCAATATCGGAAACCCCGGCGAATTCACCATGCTCGAACTGGCCGAAAATGTGATCGAACTAACCAATTCCAATTCAAAACTGGTCTTTGAACCCCTGCCCGCCGACGACCCCAAACAACGCAAACCCGACATTACGCTGGCCAAAGAAAAACTCGGATGGGAACCCACCGTTCCCCTGCGAGAAGGTCTTGCCAAAACCATCGAATATTTCGACGGCCTGCTGAAACAAGGTGAATAAAAAAGCGCACCCGGTTTGAGTGCGCTTTCCTCTTCAGTTTGCGATCCCGTTTAAATGTTCAGCGCTTTGCACAGTGCTTCGATTTTGTCGGTTTTTTCCCATGCGAATTGCGGGCGGCCGAAGTGGCCGTATGCGGCGGAGTCGCGATAGCACCAGCCCTGCGGATTGAGCAGGCCGAGGTCGGCGATGAGCGCGCTCGGACGGAAGTCAAAAATATCGCCCGATTTCAGAATCTCTTCGAGTTCGACGTCTTCAAATTTACCGGTGCCGTACGTGTCAACATTGATACTGAGCGGCTTCGGAACACCGATGGCATAAGCAACCTGAATTTCACACTTGTCCGCCAATCCGGCGGCAACGATGTTTTTGGCCGCGTAGCGGGAATAGTATGCGGCGGAACGGTCAACTTTTGACGGGTCTTTCCCGGAGAATGCGCCGCCGCCGTGGCTGCCGACGCCGCCGTAGGTATCGACGATAATTTTACGACCGGTCAGGCCGGCGTCGCCGTGCGGGCCGCCGATTACAAATTTACCGGTCGGGTTGATGTAGTATTCGGTGTCTTCTTTGAGCAGGCCGGTCGGACCGAGCACGTCTTTGCAGACGTTGATTAAATCAGCGCGAATCTGATCCAGCGAAACATCGTCTGTCTGATGGGAAATGACGACGGTTTCGATCGATTTCGGTTTGCCGTCGATATGCAGAATGGAAACCTGCGATTTGGAGTCGGGGCGCAGATAGGGAATGGTTCCGGCTTTGCGGATTTTTTGCAGTTCATCGAGCAGGCGGTGACTGAACGCGATCGGAGCCGGCATCAGTTCTTCGGTGGCGTTGGAGGCATAGCCGAACATCATCCCCTGGTCGCCGGCGCCCTGCTCGGTGAAAAGACCCTGCCCTTCAGTAACGCCCTGTGAAATATCGGGTGACTGGCCGTGCAGGCGGTTGATGTATTCAAACGTATCGCAGCAGAATTCAAGTTCTTCGCGGTCGTAACCGATATCGCGGCAGACGTCACGGGCGATTTTTTCGGGATCGACATTATCCCACCCGGCACAGGTGATTTCGCCGGCATTTACCACCAGATTGGTGGTGGTCAGGGTTTCACAGGCCACGCGGCTTTTGGAATCCTGTGCCAAACAGGCATCGAGAATCGCATCGGAAATCTGGTCGCAGACTTTGTCCGGATGCCCTTCGGATACGGATTCGGACGTAAAAACGTGATCGACTTTAATTTTACTCATTTAAGACCTCTATTCGTTTATTCGGATTTATGAATATAACGACGAAACTTAGCGGATCAACCCGGTCATTGCCATAAAAAATATGAGGTTTCATCCGGCGGATTGTTACACGTATTATGACGATCGCCACATTAACTGTAACAATCCAAACAAGGAGCTTGCCCGAACCTGTTATTTTTTCCGTGAAACCCCCGAAGACTTGACCCCCATCCCTTCTGCGCCCTACTCTCATTTTCATGCGCGAATTTACTAAAGACGATCTGATTAACTTTCTTCCCCGATTTGACACCTTTGTCGGCATTGATTCCGACGGCTGCGTGTTCGACACAATGGAGATCAAACAGAAAGATTTTTTTCACCCGGCAATTATCCGCCATTGGGGGCTGGAAGCCATTGAACCGCAGGTACGGGCCGCCGCGGAATTCACCTATCTGTATTCAACCTACCGCGGACTCAACCGGTTTCTCGGCCTCTGCAAAACCTTCGAACTCCTGCGGGATTGGCCCGATGCCCGCGATCACGCAACAATTCCCGACCCGGCGGATCTGCGGGTTTTCTGCGATTCGGGACAGGCGCTCAGCAACCGAACGATTAAGGCCGAAGCCGACCAAACCGGAAGTAAAATTTTGAAAGAGGCCTATAACTGGAGCGTTCAGCTGAACATTGACATCGACACGAAAATGCCCGATCCGCCGGTATTTGAGGGCGTCGAAACCGCGCTTCAGAAAATACAGCAAAACTCCGACGCCATCGTGATTTCCCAAACGCAGGCCATCGCGCTGCTGAAAGACTGGTACCGCGACAACCTTGCAAAATATGTCTCCGTCATTGCCGGCCCCGAACTCGGAAATAAAGTCGATCATTTCACGATGGCCGCCGTTGACCGTTATCCAGCCAACCGGATTTTAATGATCGGCGACGCCCCCGGCGATATGGCCACCGCCCAAACGATCGGCTGCAATTTTTATCCGATCAATCCCGGGAAAGAGGTGGAAAGCTGGCAGCGGTTTATGGATGAAGGTTATGGCAACTTTTTAAATGGCGGTTTTGGCATCGAATACCAGCAGCAGTTAATTACTGAATTTAAGGCGCTGCTACCCGGAACCCCGCCGTGGAAACAAGATCAATAGCACCACGGAATACACAGAATACACGGAACGAATACTTATTAAATTTCAGTGTATTCTGTGTATTCCGTGGTTAGATTCCCTTCAAAGCTTAAGGTTGATGTTATGGAAGTTCACAAATTAGAACAGTTACTGAATCAGTTTAAAAACGGCGATGTCGATATGGCTGAAACCCTTTCGACCCTGAAACAGCTGCCGTTTGAAGATATGGGGTTCGCCAAAGTGGATCATCACCGCGCATTGCGGACCGGGTATCCGGAGGTGGTTTTCTGTCAGGGAAAAACGCACGAACAGGTTGAGCGTATTTATCAGTCGCTTGAAAAACATAACAGCAATGTACTGCTGACCCGCGCCGAACCGGGACTTTTTGAACGGCTTAAAAAGATTGATGACCGTCTCCGTTATAATGAACTCGGCCGCTGCATCATGCTGGAAAAAGAACCGCGCGAAAAAACGGGCTCCGTTTTGGTCATTTCCGCCGGAACAGCCGATATTCCCGTCGCGGAAGAGGCCTTTGAAACGGCGTCCATTTCCGGCGCAAAAACAGAGCGGATTTATGACGCCGGCGTCGCGGGCATTCACCGCCTTTTGGCCCATAACGAAAAAATCCAGCAGGCCCGCTGCATTATCGCCGTAGCCGGGATGGAAGGCGCGCTGCCCTCAGTCGTCGGCGGGCTGGCCCCCTGCCCCGTGATCGCGGTTCCGACATCGGTCGGTTACGGCTCGCATTTGAACGGTCTTGCGCCGCTGTTCACGATGCTTAATTCCTGCGCGCCGAATATTACGGTTGTAAATATCGACAACGGTTTCGGGGCGGGTTTCTGCTCCGCCATGATAAATGCCACAAAGTTGAACCACAGATAAACACAGATTGACACAGATATTCATCCGTGTTTATCCACGTTCTTCCGCAGTTCAAATTTCTTGATACTGAAGTTGGTTTTGGGGATATTCCGCCCTTTCCCAAACAAGGAGCATTTTATGGTTAAGGCATGTGATTTGAAAAAGCAGCACGTCATCGATATCGACGGCGCACCTCACTGTATTGAAAACATTACGCAGCAGTCGCCCACCGCACGCGGGGGGAATACCATCTACAAGGTCCGGTTCCGCAATGTGACAACCGGGCAGAAGGTTGATAAGACCTACCGCGGTGACGACACCCTGCAGGAAACCTCCT
>QKFE01000200.1 GCA_003252225.1 Kiritimatiellales bacterium
TTTGTTTCGATCAACCCGAAAGTTCAACTTTTTCAATTTCTATCAAAGATCAATTCAGCACCTCGATTCGAGGGCTACTTGTTCAATCAGCCCCGTGCAATTCCGCAACGGTTTGTTTTGAACAAGGCGGGCTATAGTAGCGATCGTTTTGTTTCGATCAACCCGAAAATCAAATTATTTTCAACACCCTAAACAACACGTTATTGATAAACCTCCTCGAAAGAAATCACCCGGTCGGCATGAACGGCTATCAGCGCGTTTTGCGTCGCATCGGGCGGCCTCGTCTCAGTCGCGGTTACCACGGTTATTCGGTTGTATCCAAAGAACATTTTCTATCCGCTCAACCTTGCGCTTAACACTCGGTGTGTCGTGAACAGGGGGACGGATAGTAGTCAGATTCGTTTTTCCCGCAATCGAAATTTTCATTTATTTTTCACCCCTCTCACAAACTGCTAATAAAGCGCATTTTGCAAAAGACGTTTTCTTCATAAAAAAGAGGCGCCGCATCAAAAAACCGGCCGTATTCAGTCTGAAAAGCCGCTATTCACTCCGTCGCCATCCTCTCAAACAGACCCGTTGAACAGATCTGTCAGCTCCGACCCGAATGAAACGAACGTATTTTCAGCAATACTATAGGGGGCCATTTTCAGGAACACAGCGGTTGATTCGCGGTCTATTTCACCGATGCGCCCGCCCTTCATGCTCTTTAACTCTGCCCTACGGAGCGCTGCATAAATTCAGCGACAGGTCATTGCCTTTCGCGCTACAGGATGCTGATCCGGCAATATCGTCCAAAGGGAATTTTGGAGGAGCCACCCTCGCATTCTTAATATAGTAGGTTAAAAAAACCCTCCGGCGGCATGTTTTGCCACCTTAACAACGTGTCATTTTCCCGGCTTCCGACGGGCAGGATTTCGGATCAAAGCGTTTTGGACGATATCTCAACCACAACGTCGTCGCCGTAATACGCTTTGGCCTTCCGTTCCAGCCGCATCAGCACTTCATCTACGGTATCTCCTGCCGATGGCTCCAGTCCGGGCAGATTACCCATAAAGTGTCGGGTCGCATCCCCACGGATGGTTCCCGAAGAAAGCTGCATCCCGTCGATCGGGTGGACAATGACCTCCTCCTCTATGCAGAACCTTCTCATAGCTATTCGCCTCTAATGGCTGTATAGTCCTGAAATCGCGAATCCGCAACCTCTTTTATCGCTTATTTCCGCCCCGAAAAGGGTACAAAAAAAACCCGCCGATTTCGCAGCGGGTTTATTAACGGGAAACCGTTGGTTTCGCCTAAAAGACTTCGATTTTCATATTGTCCAGTTCGCCGATTGCGGCGGCATCCAGCTTCTCCTTTTTCTCGGGGGCGAGCGGGATATTCATTTGAACGGGCGAATCGGGGCCGAGACCGACGGTTGATTTCTGATAGCCTTCTTTTTTCACCTCAAATACGCGTTCGTTTTCAACCACGGTGCGGTACGGGGTGGTTCCAATCTTTTCGAGGCCGCCCAAGCGGTATATGTCTGCGCCCGGCGGATCGGTGACAATGGTTTTATACGGAATCTCTTTCAGCAGCACTTCGAGGGATTCGGGCGATGTTTTTGAGATGGCGACGGTTTTGGGGTAGTACCCTTCTTTTTTGATTTCATAAAGGACATCGCCCTCTACTTTGACAGAGAACGGCAGATTGCCCAGCATTTCGAGCCCGCCGGCGCGGTAGACTTCTGCGCCGGCAGTTCCATCGATCAAAACGTGCGTGATCGGCTCGAGCTCAATTTTCACCCGGTATGGAATCATTCGGCTGACTAACTCCCGTTTTGATTTAAAGCCGGCCAGATGGTATTCGAGCTCGCTGCCGGCTTTGACCTGCAGGCGGCACGGCGTGGTTCCGATTCTGCGGCCGGCAATCAGGTCGTAAATATCCACCGCACCCTGTTCGGAGTTGAACATGACATCTTTATATGCCGTGGCATCAAATCCTTTGATCGGCTCTAACTCGACGACATGTTTTTCGTTCGGCGTCAAGTCCTGTTCGACAGCCTCAAACCCCTCGAGCGAAACTTTGACCCGCGTCTCTTTATCCAGATGGAGCGCGCAGGGCGTAGTTCCAAGTTCTTCGTTGGTTTCGAGGTCAATCACCCGGGCGCCGCGCGGCAGGCTGTCGATACGGGTTTTCCCGACCCACTGCATTTCGATTTTGATTTTCCGCGGGTCGAGCGCGGAGACAACCACTTCCTGTTCAACATAGCCGAATTTCTTCAGCGTGAAGGTCCGGGCCCCGGATACCAACTCAAACGTAAGGGGCGTTGTTCCGAGGAGTTCGCCGTTTTCGTAAATATCGGCTTCGGGCGTCGACGTCAGTTCAAACGCCGTACAGCCGACCATTGCCAGCATGGGTAGCAACAGCAGCAGCTGCAGCATTCTCTTTTTCAATTCTCTTTTCATTTATAAATCCTCCGGCGGCCTATTTTTTCGCCAACCCTTCAATAGCCAGCCGGTCGAAGCCGAGCTGGTCGAGAAATTCACTGTAAAACCAATCCGGGGGTTCCGGCTGCTGTTCTTCGAAATGGGCGACATAAGCCGCCCAGGCTTCGGGAAAAGCCAGCAGCGGAGGGAATACACCGGCCCGGTTATCTGCCAAGGTTCCGTCGATCAAAGCCCGCGAAGATTTGCGTTGGGCGAGCGCCTGCCGCGCCCGCACATCAATCCGGGCCTTTTCATAATTCAGCTGAATCAGCTTTGTTTTGATGGCGCCCAGCTCCGGGTTTTCGCCGGATGGGAACGCATATTCACGATAGGCTTCGGCGCAGTCGGCAAATCCGTTTTCCTCAAAGAACTGAATACGGTTGTTTGTGCGCATTTCATCGTTCTGCGTCGCCTCACCCAGAAATACGATTTCGGTCAGGCCGGACGAAAAAGCGCTCAGCCAGGAGAGCGAACCGTCGTTGAGCGCTTCGGGCAGTTTATAAGCGGAATGGCCGATGATCACATAATGATCTTCCCCGCCGCCGGGATTCGGGACGGCTTTGGTTTCGACCAGTATCCGCGTCCGCGCATTTTTGTATTCATTCGGCTGGCGCGTTCTAAAAACCGGGTTCCGGTAAATCGGCCACAGCGAAGAGAGTACGCGCTGCGCCATCTCCATATCCGGTTCGGCACGATATCCGTCTTTTCCGCGGCCCGGCTCATAAACCATGTGCTTTTCCAAAATGGAAGGAAGCAACAGGGCGGTATTCATCCCGTTGGCCCGGAATGCCCCGGGATCAATCCCCGGCGCCAGCTGCATAAACTGATACAGCGGGACATCCTGCTGCATGGAAAACGTTTCGTTTTCGCTCATGGCAACGGTTCCGCCGTCGCGAACTTCCGTGGCAATGTCTGCCAGCGAAGGACTGAACAGATGCACGGCCACATACGGAGTATCCGAAAACAGGGCGCGTTCAACCGCCAGCTCGTCTGACGTGGTCTTACTGAATTGAGGAACTGTGCATTCCATATAAAGCATCGGCCGCATCAGTCCGCCGCTGAATTTGCTGCGGTTGACTTCAACATTCAGTTTCTGGCTGATACTGATGGCCAACAGGGCAACCAGCAACAAAGCGACGGCCAGAGTACACAGCGAAACATCCGAAAACGACTCGAAGATTGAGCCGGATTCCTCTTCGGTGGTGGTGATATCTTCAATCACGACTCCGTCTCCCTTTTATCTTTTTTCGCCGTATTCCGCCGCAGCGGATTCCGCCATTTCAGCCAGCGCACTCGCGGCATCGCTCAATTTACCGGCCAACTGGGACGCCTTCGAATTCAGGCGGGCTTCCGCATTCCGGCTCGACTGATTGATCGCGCTGCTGACCGACTCAACAAAGGAAATCAAATGCTGATCTGATTTTTCGCGGGTCTGCTGTGCGGCATTTTCAATGGAATTGGCCAGCACTTTAAGGCGCTCATCGGCCAGCCGGTTGGTTTCCTCGAGCGAACTGTCCACCGTGGCCACCAGATTTTTCGCGCGTTCGGCGGCCTGTTCATTCGAAGCCGCAACGGCGTCGACCAGACTGCTCAGACTATCGGCAAGCGTACTCTGTTTTGAATCAATGATTTCAATAACCGAACCGAAACTTGCGCTCAGCGCTTCGAGCTGGTCATGCAGACTGCCCACGCGGCTTTCGAGTTCACCCAGCGCATCCGAAGAGTGTTTTGCGGCCTGCGTTGCGACATAAAGTTCGCCGAAACTGAGGGCATCTGCCGCGAGCAGCGTAACCGACTTTTTCATTTCCGACCCGATTACCTTCAAAACGACCCCGCCGAGCCAGGCGCCGAAGAAGGTCGTATAGAAAGCAGTACCCAAACCGCCGAACGTTTCCCTCAACCCTTGGCGCATGACATTGAAGTCATCAGCATTATCCAGAACTTCGCCCAAACCATTAACCGCAATGATCAAACCGATGATGGTACCAATCAAACCGATCGTGATGAGCATTCCGGCCACAACACCCATATTGCTCACACGCGCTTTCAGGCGGGTCGCGTATGCCGCAACCAGATTTTTGATATCCACCTTTTCGCCGAGCTGAATGCGGGAAAGCGCCGCATCAAACATTGCCGAAGCTTCGGAAGCATTGGGGTTGTCAATCACCCCGCTTTTCCGCATCTTCTGCAGGGTTCGGTATTCGTTTTGAAGATCGATCACAACAATCAATGACATCACAAACGCAACGGCAAAGAAGAACATAATGATGTAAGTAACGCCGCTGTCATCAGCCACGACCCCATCCATAACCCGCTGGCGGTTAACCCAAAGAAACAGCCCGAAAACCATAAGACTCCAAAAGAGCCATGTGGCAATGGGCGGAGCAGTTTTTTTCGTCATCGAAACCCCTTTCCTGCGGCCGCCCGACGAATCGGTCATGCCGGCTTTTTTCCCAGTTTTTACTCCCGTTGGCAGCCAACCAACTGACTTAGCTTGTTAACATATGGCAGAAATCATGATTAATAACACACACAAATTGCATAATATCGAATCAGCTGGCATTCTGCCGCCAATACCCGGAGAAACAAACCCCCGAGTCTTGGCATCGGCCCAAAAAGATAGCGCCAATTGTGCCAACTTAAATTTAAGGCCTTGTTTATGCAAAACATTAAAGAAAAAATTCGCAACATTCCCGATTTCCCGAAACCGGGAATACAGTTTAAAGACATTACCCCGCTGCTCGCAAACCCCGAAGCCTTCAAAGAAACGATCGACGCATTCAGACAGCTGCACGAACACGACCGAATAGACATCGTGGCAGGTATTGAAGCGCGCGGATTCGTCTTCGCTGCGGCACTGGCATATGCCATCGGCGCGGGCACCTGCCTGATCCGGAAGCCCGGAAAACTCCCCCACTCCATCCACCGGCAGACTTACGAACTTGAGTACGGAAACGATGCCGTCGAAATCCACACCGACGCCTTCAAGCCCGGACAGCGGATTCTCATAATCGACGATGTCCTCGCAACCGGCGGAACCATTTCGGCCGCCATCAAACTGATCCGAAATAACTTTGATGTCGAAATCGCCGGCGTTGATTTCCTGATGGAACTGACCTTTTTAAACGGACGCCAAAATCTGCCCGATCTTCCGATTCGTTCGCTGATTCAGTTTTAGCGGCTCAACAAATACGCGGAAGCGGATCGGAAGCGAGAATGCCGAGCGTTCGCAGCGTGCCCATTTCGGTGTTCAGCACGAGTTTTCCCGGATAATCCGCCGTGACTGAACCGATGATCCGGGCATTTTCTCCGTAGTCAGATTTTTTCAGACAGTGAATGGCGTTTTCGGCTTCATTTTCGGAAACCACCAAAACCGCTTTCCCCTCGTTTGCGCTATAAAGCGGATCAAGGCCGAGCAATTCAGAAACCCCGCGAACGGCATCCGAAACCGGCAGATCGTTTTCCTGCAAAAGCACCCCGTATTTTTTATCTTCGGTCAATTCGTTTAAAACCGTCGCAACGCCGCCGCGGGTTGCATCGCGCATCCATTTGACCTCTATTTCGGCGCAAACTGCGGCCAGCATATGATTCAACGGGGCGCAGTCGCTTTTGAGGTCGGATTTCAGCGGGAAACCTTTTCGCATCGTCAGCAGCGCCATTCCGTGATCGCCGATATTTCCGGTTACGATGATTTTATCGCCCGAAACAATTGCCCCCGGTTTCGGCGGATATTCCAAAATTCCGATGCCCGACGTGTTGATAAAAATACCGTCGCCCTTCCCCTTTTCGACCACCTTCGTATCACCGCACACCATTTTAACGTCTGCTTCGCGCGCCTTTTCGGCGATTGATTTTACGATCCGCTCCAAAACGGAAATTTCGAGCCCCGCCTCCAAAATCACGCCAAGTGAAAGCCAGCGCGGTTTCGCCCCCATTACCGCCAAATCGTTCACCGTTCCGCAAACGGCCAATGTCCCGATATTTCCGCCCGGGAATTCCAGCGGACTGACCACGTACGAATCCGTCGTAAAAACCAGTTTCCCCCCTTCAATTGGAAGCACCGCGCCGTCGTCCATCGATTCCGGCCCGGTATTTCCGAGATGTTTGCAGAAAATATTCTGAACCAGCTCGCGCGTCATACGCCCGCCGGAACCGTGCCCTAAAATAATCTTCTCGCCCAAACCCGCTCCTTTTTGAATTCAAGACTAATCCCAGCACTGTTTGAAGTCACGTCCGGAAACGACTGCACGAAATGCGCTGAACTGTTGATAAGGTGCTGACGGTTTTCGTCTTGCACGCATTCCTCTCGGAATCAAATTCCGGTGAATTCGAATTTCATGTATCATCGAGTAGCCGAGGGAGGTTGCCCTCCCTAAGCTCTCCCACCACCGGGCATACGGTTCCGTACCACGGCGGTTCCGAATGATCATGCTGTTCTGTTTCCCAGTAACGTTTCAAGCAGATTCACCAGTCCGAGACCATCGAAA
>QKFE01000230.1 GCA_003252225.1 Kiritimatiellales bacterium
GTTCGCCGCTCTCATCCATAACTTCTCTTCCGAAGAATTGAAAAAATGAAATCCCGCTCGACTTGCATGCCTAATCCACGCCGCCAACGTTCGTTCTGAGCCAGGATCAAACTCTCCATCAAATTTTTAAAAATTGATTAGGTTATAATCCTGTATATTTGTTCGCGTTTTAAAACTCAATCGTCCTGCCCTGATTAAGGGGCAAGAGATCGACAATAGTTTCAAAGCATTGGCTATAACAAACCGCACCACTTCTGATTCGAAGCGATGCTTCATTCTGTCATATCTTATGAGTTATTCTGATTTCAAAGAACAAAAATGCTCCAACCTTCGGGCCGATGGTTTCAGCGGCTTTTCCGTTGAAGCGGCGGACAACTTATCAAACACGTTGATTGAGTCAACCGCTTTTTTTAAAAAAAGTTTTTGAAGAACATTTGCCTGATTCGACGACAACCGCAGTGCGGTCCGTTTGTTTCAAGCAAGGCGGGCTATAGTATCGATCCGTATGGAACGCGCAACCCGAAACTTCAACTTTTTTTCGATGTATCAAAGATCAATGTTTCGCCCTCTTTCGAAGGGCTCCCCGTCCGGCCTGCGCCGCATGTTTCAGCAACCGGCTTTTGTTTGGACAAGGCGGGCCATAGTAGTGATCAAAGTTTTTCGATCAACCCGAAAATCAAATTATTTTTACCTGCGTAAAAAAGAACAAATTCTATGCCGCTCTTCCTGCGACGCGCTGTCCGCCGGATCGCCTCAAATGCGGCTGATATCTCGTGAACAGGGGGACGGATAGTAGCCAGAATCGTTATGCGGGCAATCGTTTTTTTTATTTATTTTCAATCCCCTCCGCAACACGCTAGCAGAACGCATTTTGCAAAAGGAAAGCCGAGCCCGCTTTTTTACCGGGCCAGCGAATATTCCTTGCGCTTTTGCGGTTTCAGACCATCCCGCGCACGCTGCCGCAAATAAACCGGCGGAATAAAATGCACCCGGCGTCAGGCACCGCTCTGCGAACCTGCGGCGGCGGAAAGCATGCATGCCCCTGAATCTACTGCTTGCTGTTGATCCACAGACGGAAGAAGCGGTCGGGGATGACGAAGCCGTCTTCTTCCTTGTCGATGATGTCCTTCTTGAGCAGCACTTCTACGGCGCGCTGCGCATTGGATGAACTGCCGAGTTGATGTCTGCGAATGAATTCGGCGGAAAAAACCTGCACACCCGGACCATCGACCGCGACCCCTTTCAGCAGCCTTCTTGCATTCCGCGACAATGAATCCCACAGGTTCATAAAGGCGTAGCTTTCGCGGTCGAGCAGAAGTTCCGTGGCTTTCCCGACGAGGTCCGGCGCAACCTCGCATCCATCCTCGCATAATTCCCAAATGGGATGGCAGAGGTGCTGGGTGTAGAACGGATGCCCTTCCGTCAGCTGATAAATGGAGGAAATGATTTCCGCGCTGATCTTCTTCCCGGTCTCCTCGAATTTTTCCCGGATGAACGTCTGCCAGTGCGCCTCTCCGATCAGGCCCAGCGGATAATGGGCTCCAGACCGGTACAGCGGGCGCTGCGAGTCCATGAACATTTCGCGGATCAGATGCTTGCGGCTTCCGCAGAATATGTAGGCCACATCGGTCTGGTGCTGGATCGAGCTTCGGAGCAGTCGCTCCACCGTGTCGCTTTCATATTCGAGGATCTGCTGGAATTCGTCAAAGACCACGACGATCCTCTTCCCTGCTTTTTCGGCCGCCCGGGCGGGCATGGCCAGCACCTCCTCGAGCAGTGGCAGATCGG
>QKFE01000157.1 GCA_003252225.1 Kiritimatiellales bacterium
AGCGGTGTTTTCCCCAGTTTCATCCGGTAGAGATCGAGCGAATACTGAGCGCGATCCGTGTTGTCGTAAAAATCATTCAGCCGGTAATTAGCAAACAGTTCGGAGCCGACAACGCTGTCCCCGTGCACGGCCGACGCATAGTTTTCGGGCTGTGCGTTCAGGCGGTATTCCGACTTGAAAAACTCCTCCAATACGGCGGGATCGCTCAAGTAATTCCACTTGGTGTTAATGTAATCGGTATCGGTGAAATGGTGCAGATGTTCGAGTTTGAAGCGGTAGCGGTCACTGTTGATCTGCTCCATCGCATTGCTGGAGCTGTACTTGGTATAGGGATCCTGATCGTTGATATAAAACGACGAAAACCGACCGACGGCATCCGGATAATCCCATTCCAGTCCCTGCCCGAAACCGACGCCGCGCCGACTGTAAAGATTCACATCTGAAATCCAGTCCACATTTTCGGTAACCGGCACCGTGGCTTTGATCAGACCGTATGCGCCCCATTCGCTGCCGTACCCGAGCTTAAACGTGAAGATGCTTGTTTTCAGGGTGTGCCGCCAGTACGGGAAATAAAAAACAGGCACCTTTCCGAGATAAAAAACAACCCCCTTTGCTTTGAGATATTTTTCATCCAGCAGCCGAGCCTCTTTCGCCGTGACGTGGTAATGTTTGCCGTCCCGGGTGCAGGTGGTGAACGTCGCGCCGCGCAGCAGATATTCATTCGTCGAAACCCGCTCCATGTGATCGACGCTGACCAGCACCGGATCAAATTCAAACTCGGAAGGGCCGAATTTTCCGGTCTGGGTTTTATAGTTATAATCCAGCTCCGTTCCGCGCCAGATAATATTATCGCGTTCGAAATGGATATTGCCTTCCAGCCTCAAATCCCCGCTGTCGGGATTGCCGGAAGCCTGATCGGCCGTGACGGTGACATTTTCGAATCGACCGGTTACGCCGCCGCTGGCGAATACCGTTTTATTGGTGTATTCCAGCCTCGGCGCCGAAAGATCAAACGGCTCATCCGGAATCTCCTTCGGCACATCCACGTCGAATGGCCCGGCCAAAGCCCTTCCGGCCAGCAACAGTAAAAATACTCCGAACCGTTTAGCCATCGACATCCGACGAATCCTTCAAAAACGGCAAAGGGCGGGAATGCGGCGCCGACGGGGTGGTATTTTGCGGCAGAGCCATCAGCCGTTTGATTTCCGCAATCTGCTCTTCGGCATACGGCACCAACTGGCTCTTCGGGTACTCTTCTATCATCTTTTCATAATAAAGGATCGCCGCCTCCGACTCCTTCGGCACCTTGGCATAAAACGCCGCATCGTCAAAAACGCGCGAAGCCTTGATTTCATATAGGTCGTTACGGGTCTGGATAATGTCGGATTTATGTTCCGACTGCGGATAGGTTGAAAGGAAAACGGTCGTCGCCGTCAGCAGGCGGTCGAGCACATCGGGGCTTGCCGGATATTCCTTGCGCAGCTTTTTCAAACAGACAATCTGCTCCCACGCACCTTTTTCGGCAAAGCCGGAATCCGGATAGCGGTATCCCAAAACCGCATAGGCCGTAATCGCCAGTTCATACTCTTTCGCATCCTGGTTACATTTTCCGACCATAAACTGCGTCTCCGGCGCGCGGCTCCATTGCGGCCCGTTTTTAACCACGCCCTCAAAATATTCAACGGCATATTCCGGCGCGCGGTATCCCCCCAAAATCCAGCGCAGCCGCTTGCGTTTCATGATTTTGACGGAGATTTCAAACTGGCGCTGCAGCACGTCGTCATAATCCTCCATCCGGCCCGCATAATTATCGACCAGATACTGATAGGCCTTATACGCGTCCTTCCATTCTTTATCCTCAAAAAGAATATCGGCATATTCACGTACAGCCAGCGGTGCCTCTTCACTGTTCGGCCAGCGGCGGTAAAGATACATCAGCTTATGCCGGGCCTTTTTCAACCGCCCTTTATCGTGGGCTTTCCGGGCCGCAGCCAGCTGTTCGGAAGCCGTATCCTCTTTGCTTACAAATGTCGCACGCCAGGTATACTTCCCCTCCTCCTCTTCAACATAAGGCTTCTTATCCGCCGACATCGACATACATCCGCTGCCGGCCAGCAGCATCCCGAGAAGGGCAACAAACGGTAATAATTTGAATAAACGCATAATTTGAAGAATTTAGATGACCGGCCCCCTCCCGGCAATGCCAAAGACGCGGATCGTTACAGCAATCCGCGCCGGTTCAATTAGTAACTTTTCGCAAAAACCACCCGCCCGCGGCTCGGCTTTCCGCAACAGATACAGGCTCCTTCGCCGCTTTCCGCCCGATTGAAAGGAATACAGCGGATCGTCACCGAAAGTTCGTCGTTGATTTTTGCTTCGCACGCCTCGCCGTCGCACCAATGGCTCATCGAAAAACCGCCGTGCGCCTCCGGACGCTCTTTATTTTCCGGGGTAAAGAAGTTTACGAACTCGTCGTAACTGTCGATCTCCTTCGTGAATTCCGCCCGGTAATCCAGTGCCCGTTTCAGCAGCGTCTGCTGGATATCTTCGAGCAGATCGACAACTCCGTCGACGAATGCCTCTTTATCAATGCCCGCCTTTTCATTCGTATCGCGGCGCGCCATAAACACCGAATTGTTCGCTATATCACGCGGCCCGATTTCCACCTTAACCGGAATCCCTTTTTTCACCCAGTTCCAGCCCTTTTCGCCGGTATTGATATCGCGGTCATCCAGTACCACTTCAACATCGCGCTCGTGGAACCGCTTTGTCCGCAGTTTCACCGCGATTTCTTTACAGTAGGTCAGAACGGGTTCGCGTTCCTCTTCATTCCGGATAATCGGCAGAATCACCACATGGCTCGGCGCCAGACGCGGCGGCATAATCATCCCATCGTCATCCGCGTGGGTCATAATCATCCCGCCGATCAACCGGGTGGACACCCCCCACGAAGTCGTCCAGGCATATTCCTTCGTCCCTTCGCGGCTGCTGTACTGAATCCCCGACGCCTTCGCAAAATTCTGCCCCAGAAAATGACTCGTGCCCGCCTGAAGCGCTTTCCGATCCTGCATCATCGCCTCGATACAAAGCGTACTCACCGCCCCCGGAAAACGTTCACCCGCCGTTTTTTCCCCCGTCAAAACCGGCATCGCCATATATTCCTCGGCAAACGTTTTATAGACTTCCAGCATTTTACGGGTCTCTTCCCACGCTTCCGCCTCTGTTTCGTGCGCCGTATGCCCCTCCTGCCAGAGAAATTCAGCGGTACGCAGAAACATACGCGTACGCATCTCCCAGCGCACCACATTCGCCCACTGATTCACCAGAATCGGCAGATCGCGGTAACTCTCCACCCATTTCGCATAGGTCGCACCGATAATCGTTTCCGACGTCGGCCGCACAATTAAAGGCTCTTCCAGCTCCCCCGCCGGAACCAGTCCGCCGTCCGGCCCCGCCTCCAGCCGGTGATGCGTCACCACCGCGCACTCCTTCGCAAAACCGTCGACGTGTTCCGCCTCCTTTTCGAGGTAGCTCTTCGGAATAAACAGCGGGAAATAGGCGTTCACATGCCCCGTTTCCTTAAACATTTTATCCAGCCCGTTGCGGATATTTTCCCACAGCGCATACCCCCACGGCTTAATCACCATACAGCCGCGCACATCGCTGTTTTCCGCCAGATCCGCCGCCCGCACCACCTGCTGATACCACTCCGGATAATTTTCCACGCGCGTCGGCGTAATCGCCGTTTTCTTTTGCTTTGCCATGACTTCGTCCTGTTAAAAGTTATTCGTTACTGGTTATCCGGAAAAAAGTTACCCCCGATAACCGATAACCCCTTCCCGATAACCGCCGCGTCAGCGGTTAAAAAAGAAGCGCGAAATCTACAGATCAAATCCGCACATTTCACGCAAAAAAGAACCCCGCCTCACCCCAACCTAAGGGGATGGGGGCGCGGGGGAAACCCATTCTTTCAAACCACGGAACACACCGAATACACGGAATCCCGTCAACGGCTCATCTTTCCGTGTATTCGGTGTATTTCGTAGTTTAACTGAAAATCAATTTTCCGATAGGAAATGCTCTTCGTAGGCGGCTTCAAAGCTGTTTTTATGCGTCCCCTCTTCGCGGGAAAGTTTTTCAAAAAGGGCGACCAAAGCCGAATCGGAAACCAGTTTGGCTAAATCGGAATACAGATCCATCGCCGCCTTTTCGCGTTTGATCGCCACCACCAGCGCATCCTGAAAACTCATTTCGGGGCTGGGTTGCACATCGACCAGATAATCGCCGATTTTCAGATCAATCGACTGAACATTCCCCACGGCCGCGAATGCACCGGCTTTGGCCGCCTGCAGTTTTTCTTTGTGCCCTTTTTCAACGCCCGCAAAAGCAACCAGTGTTTTTTTCAATGAAGCATTATCCGATTGCTCTGCAAGTCCGGTATAAAAATCAACCGCTTCCTGTTCCCGCTCAATGGCAAAGTCGAGCGTCTGCTTGATCGATTCAAACTTTTCCATCTCTTTACTCCTCTGTTTTCAGAAAACCTTCCGGCTGCAATGTGGCCACCGCATCCGATTTCAACGTCAGCGCCCCCACCGGACAAAACTCAACCAGCTTCGGCAATTCACCGCTATTAATCAGCGCCAGTTTCCGATCCAGCGCAGGTTTCACCCGCGCTTCAAAACCGCGGCCCGCAAACCCCATACAGGAGCTGTTCAACAGTTCATCGCAGGCGCGGACACAGCTTCCGCACTGAATACATTTGTGCTCCTCGTAAACCAGCACAGCGTGCGAATCATCGCGGCGGTATTCCCGCTTGTTGCCGGCAAAGCGATCGGGCTTCGCTCCGAACCGGGTTGCAAAATCGCGCAGCGAACATTCGTGTGCATCGCGGCAGCCGCATTCCATACAGCGCGCCGCTTCCGCCCGCGCCATTTCCTCCGTGAATCCGGTTTCCACTTCCTCAAAATTCGTCGCCCGGTTTTTCGCCTCCAAATGCGGCATCGGAATACGGCGCTCTTTTTCAAACGGCTGAGTAACTGCCGCCGGAATCTGATCCAGCTCGCCCATCGAATGATTGTATCCCTTCGGATCGCCGACCATTTCTTCACCCAGTAAATACTGTCTGATTGCGAAAGCCGCCCGACGGCCCGCCGCCACAGCATTCACCGCAATATCGGCCCCGGTCACGCAATCGCCGCCCGCAAAAACACCCGGTATTGAAGTCTGCCCGGTTTGTTCGTCTGCATTAATCGATCCCCACGACGTGGTATCCAATTCGGCAACCATCGACGAATCGACGTTCTGCCCGATCGCCGCAATAATTTCATCGACCTCAATCGAAAAGTCAGAGCCTTCAACCGGCACCGGACGGCACCGACCGGAAGCATCCGGCTCGCCCAGCTCCATTCTAATACAGGTCAGTTTTAATCCGTCGCCAACCGGTTCAATTTTAACCGGCGCAACCAGCGTTTCGAGTTTAACGCCCTCTTCGAGCGCGGCATCAATTTCTTCGGCCCACGCCGGCATCTGTTCGCGTTCCCGGCGATAAAGGATGGAAACGGATTCCGCCCCCAAACGGAGCGCAGTCCGTGCGGCGTCGATGGCCGTATTTCCGCCGCCGACAACAACGACCGTTTTTCCGATCGGCAGGGTTTCATCGCGCGAAACAGCACCCAAAAATTCAATACCGCTTTTTACCCCCGGCAAATCATCCCCCGGAGTCCGCATCCCCGAAGCACTCTGCGCGCCCAGCGCCAGAAATACGGCATTAAATTCAGCCTTCAATTCTTCGAGCGAAACATCAACGCCCAGCTTGGTGCTGTATTTAAAAACAGCGCCGAGTTTTTCAATTACGGCGACTTCGCCATCAATAATATTTCGCGGCAGACGATACGACGGAATCCCGTAACGAATCATTCCGCCCGGCGCTTCGTGCGCATCAAATACAGTGCAATCCGCGCCGAACATTTGCAGGTAATACGTGGCGGAAAGGCCCGCCGGACCGGCCCCGACAATGGCAACGTTCTTCCCGATCGGCGGATTTTTTGACGGCAGAATTTCCCACCCCTGTTTAATCGCCTGATCGGACGGGAAGCGTTTCAGCTGGCAGATAGCCACCGGTTCTTCGACCAACTGACGGCGGCATCCGGTTTCGCACGGACGGGTGCAGACGCGTCCGAGACATCCGGCCAGCGGCATATTGTTGGCGATCAAATCGAACGCTTCCCGATCGCGCCCTTCGGCGATGTGATTCACGAATCCGGGAATATCGATTCCCGCCGGGCACGACGTCATACACGGCCCTAAACAATCACCGACGTGATCGGAAAGCAGCAAATCAAGGCAGGTTTTCCGCGCGCTTTTCGTGCGCTCATTTTCCGTATTCACCACCATGCCTTCCAGCACCTCAGTGGAACAGGAAGGTACCAGTGAACGCCGCCCTTCCACCTCAACCGCGCAGACAAAACAGGAGGCAAACGGTTTCAGCTCTTTGTGATGACAAAAGGTCGGAATGAAATAACCGGCCTCTTCGGCTGCATCCAAAATCGTGGTTCCGGCCTTTGCCGTCGCCGCTTTTCCGTTGAGTGTAAAATTCAGTGTACTCATTTCTAAATCACTTTCACCGCATCAAAGTTACAGACATCGCGGCAGACTCCGCAGCGGACACATTTTTTCAAATCAATCGCGTGCACTTTTCCCCGCTCGCCGGCAATGGCGTCAACCGGGCATTTTCGCGCACAGACCGTGCAGCCGGTGCAGGAGCCGGTGATTGTGTAATCACAAAGTGAAGCGCATTTTCCGGCGCGGCATTTTTTGTCACGGATGTGCTCTTCGTATTCTTCACGGAAATATTTCAGCGTCGTCAGCACCGGATTCGGGGCGGTCTGCCCCAGCCCGCAAAGGCTGGTATCTTTAATCTGCACCGCC
>QKFE01000111.1 GCA_003252225.1 Kiritimatiellales bacterium
TGAAAAGGTTCAAACGCAGTTGCGGGCCGAAACTGTAAGCGGTATTGGCGCTACTGAAAAAGTCGCTGCCGGTAGGAGCCTGTAAGGTCAGCGATCCGGGCAGGGTCAGCGTCGGGTAGAGTTCGGCGCTGGTTGCGCCGATTTTCGCATTCTGCGCCGCAAGGTTCCGTTCGGCGGCGCGGATATCGGGACGCTGCCGCAGCAGTTCCGCCGGAAGACCGACAGTGACCGTTTTCGGCGCGGACGGAACCGGCTTCGCCGCGCTGAGCTGCTGTTCGAGCGCATACGGCATCTGGCCGGTTAGAATACTGAGCCGGTTAACGGCTTTGACGGTTTCCCGCCTCAGTTCCGGCAGAGCGGATGCGGTGCGCGAGCGGTTGAGCTCGGCCTGCGAAACGTCGAGCGCAGGAACAAGGCCGGAGTCGAACCGGTTCTGGGTCAATTCGAGGGTTTCAGTCTGTTTGGTCAGATTGTTTTCGGCGAAAGCGATGCGTTCCTGCAGGGTGCGGATATTGATATAATTGACCGCGATTTCGGAATAGAGCACCACCAGCATATCGCGGTAGTTTTCAACCGAGGCCTGTAATGAAGCATCGGCCGATTCAACCGACCGGCGAATCCGGCCCCACAGATCCAGCTCCCACGCCATCGAAAGACCGGCCTGATAAAGCTCGCCCTGCCGATCCTGCCCGGCCGGCACTTCGCTTTCTCGGACCTGTACAGTACTGGCGGCACCGCTGCCGACGATTTCGGGGTAGAACCGGCTGGCACTTACCCCGCGCAGCGCGGCCGCCTGCTCAATCCGGGCCGCCGCCGTTTTCACATCCAGATTATTGGTTGCGGCAGCGTCAATCAGCGCATTCAGAACCGGGTCATTGAATACCGTCCACCAGTGCTGGATATCCGGTTCGCCGGATTTAAAGTTCTGCTGTACAGATTGATGCCAGGCGTCGGGCATTGCGGTTTCGGGTTTTTCGTAATCGGGCCCGGACATACAGCCGCTTAAAAGAGTCAAACTCACTGCGGCTAACAACGTTAATCCAAAATACTTTATCATCAACAACTCCCTGTTTGAACAAATAGTAGGAATCCGTCTTTCACAAGTCAAACGCCTAAACGGTTTCTGATTTATTCCGCATGCGTTTGGCGAAATGGAACCCGCCCCGCAAAACGGTAAATATAATAAGCGCCAAAATCATCCCCTGCAAATCAATGAGAAAATCGCTGAATCCGGGAGTTCGATCCATCGTCAGGTATTGCAGCGACTCGGTGATGGCGGCGAAAACGAGAATATCGAACATCACCCGGAAATAGTAGCTGCGGTGCTGTCCTTCCAGAGCGGCGGAGCAGTACACGAGAAAACAGAGCGCTGCAAACAGGGTGAAGTGCCCGATGCTGTGCGAATGGCTGACCAGCTTCTGAAACCTCTCCGCCTGTTCCGCCCGTTGCGTTTTTTTCGAGGGCACAGCCTTCTTTTCCGGCGAGGCGGTTTTCTTTTCCGGCGGGATATTTGAGGGGCTGTGCTGGACAGCCGGCAACCCATTTCGACGAACGATCGATCCATTTACCGGGCATCAGCGTCCCGACGATAATCGCCAGCGCATTCAACAGAATAAAAATTCGGAGCTTTCTTTTATGCAGACGGCAGCGTTTGAAAAACAGAACGCCCATCACCAGCCAGCTGAACACAAAAAGCCCCCACCAAATATAAAACGAAGTCCGGATTTTGACCGGCAGGGCAAACAGCTCTTTAAAGTGCGCGGCACCGGATGCGCCAAGGTTATCAAGGGAAAAATCAACCTTTACGGTTTTGGGGTCGATTTCAAAAATATCCTCAAACTGCGCCCAGTCCGTTGTTCCCTCCACTTTGGCAACCTCATGATGCCCCGGAATCCATTTCCCGTTATCGCCGTATTGAATCAGAACCATCCGGGCGGACCGCCACGGATTTTCGCCCACGACAACTTTTTCCGTTTTCATCCATCCGCCCGCGCGAACGAATTTATACTCCGTCGCGTCCGTCAATGTGAACCGAATGGAGGCCGCCTGTTTTGCATTGGTCACGCAAAGGGAAAAAACACCGCCCGATTCCGTGCTCAGCCCGCGGACGCGGGTTGCATCCTCAATGGACGGTGAATCGAGCAGTATTTCCCCGGCCGGTTCATAACGGTCGTAAAAGCCCCAGAAAAGCAAGGTGGCCGCCAGCAGAAAAATCGCCGACAGCCGCATCTTCAGTTTTTGCATCCAGTATTCCATGCGGCGGAAAAACTACCATCTGCCGCACAAATGCCGAACTTAATCTGCTTTGACTTCCACTTTCCCGCGGAAAATGCGGTGGATGAAAACGGTGTAACCCAAAACAACCGGCATTCCGATCAGCACAATCGCCAGCATCCAGCCGAGCGTCCGCTGAGAAGACGACGAATTAAACAGGGTTAAACTCCATTCGGGGTTATTCGTGCACGGAACCATCGTCGGAAACAGCGCGAAAGCGACGGCGAGCATCAGAAATGCAATTGTGCAGCTCGACGCTAAAAATGCCGCAATCGCTTTCCGCTTTTTATTGAGCATGAAAGCAACGGAATGGGCCGCCAGTGTTAAAAGGATAAACAGCATCGGAATCCACCGCTGTTCCGTATGAATGGCCGAACGCAGCCCGATGGCCACCGTCGGCATCAGCGTGAAAAGGAAGGCGTACCACGTTTTACCGGCCCATCCGCTGGCGCGATCCGCCGCTTCGCCGCCGAGCTTCATCGCCAAATACAGCGCGCCGTGGTGCGCAAACATGGCCAGCCCGACGATCCCGCAGAACAGGGCAAACGGATTGAGCAGTGCAAAAAATCCCCCGGTATAATCGCCGATGGCATTCAATTCCAAACCGAGTAAAACATTGCCGATGGCGACGCCGAACAGAACGGTCGGCAAAATACTGCCGAAACTGAAGGCAAAATCCCACGCCTTCCGCCACCGGTCGCTATCCACTTTATTGCGGAACTCAATCGCCGTTGCGCGGAAAATCAGCCCGAGCAAAACGAGCATCATCGCAAGGTAAAAGCCGCTGAATACGGTGGCATAAACCGGAGGGAATGCCGCGAACAGCGCACCGCCGCCGGTTAACAGCCAAACTTCATTTCCGTCCCAAAACGGTTCGATGGACTGAATGAAGGCTTTGCGCTCGCCGTTCTTTTTGGCGAAGAGGTGCCAGAATCCGACGCCGAGATCGAACCCGTCGAGAATGGCGTAACCAATGATTAAAATACCGATAATCAGAAACCAGATGATCTGTAATGTTTCCATATTACTTCACCTCCGCTTCGAGGGTTGCGATGGGTTCCGGACCTTTATGAAACTGGCGGCGGAGCAGGTAAATCCAAAGGCCGAACAGCAGGGAATAGATCAGCGAAAACATGATGATCGACGCCAGAACCTGTCCGCCCGGAACAGAGGCCGAAACCGCATGCTGTGTGCGCAGCAGATTATAAACGACCCACGGCTGGCGGCCCACTTCGGCGGCAATCCAGCCCACTTCGTTCGCGAGGAATGGAATGGGTACGGTGAGGGCCGCAACCGTCAGATAAATCCGGTGATGAAGCAGGTTTTTATTGATCCAGAAAATCACCCCGATAAAGGCGACAAACGCCATCCACATGCCCATATAAAACATCAGGTGGAACGACCAGAACGAGATGGCCACCGGCGGGCGGTCTTCTTTCGGAAAATCTTTCAGCCCCTGCACTTCGGTGTCGAACGTTCCGCCGATAAACAGGCTGACCATTCCGGGAATTTTGATGGCAAACCGGTTGCGTTCGTTTTCCTGATCCGGCAGACCGAACAGCATTAAAGGCGCTTTGGTCTGCGTTTCCCAGATTCCCTCAAAGGCGGCCAGCTTGGCCGGCTGGGTTTCGGCCACCTGATGCCCGTGTTTATGGCCGACGCCCATCGTCAGCATAATCACCAGAAAACAGGGAACCACCGCCGTACGCATCGACATACGGAAAAACTCGGTGTTGCGGTCTTTCAGCACCTGCCAGGCGGAGGTGCCGAGAATAAAAAATACGCCGACCGTCAGCGCGCCGGTAATCACATGCGAATAGCGCGGCAGGGTCGACGGATTGAATACCGCCTGCCAGAAATTGGTCAGTACCGCTTTCTGCACTTCGACGCCGTTCACCATTTCGGTGACAATTTCAAAACCGGCCGGTGTTTGCTGCCACGAGTTCGCGACGACGATCCAGAAGGCCGACATCGTTGCGCCGAGCGCAACCATGAAACTGGAAAACCAGTACATTTTCTGCGATACCTTTTTGCGTCCGTACAGCAGAATACCGAGGAAACTCGATTCGAGGAAAAAGGCGAAAACCCCTTCAGCCGCCAGCGGCGCCCCGAAAATATCGCCCACAAAACGCGAGTATCCCGCCCAGTTTGTGCCGAACTGGAACTCCATCGTGATGCCCGATGCGACCCCGATGATGAACGAAATCGCGAAAATCTTCGTCCAGAACTGCGCCAGCTGGCGGAAAACCGGATTGCCGTTTTCCTGATAGCGCGTGTTATACATAAAAATCATCCACCCCAGCCCGATCGTCAGCGGCGGGAAGATGTAGTGGAACATGATCGTCAGGGCGAACTGAATCCGCGCCAGCAAAATCGCATCCATTTTGGCAACTCCGTTTTTGTGGTTTTAAAATATGCACACAAACATGCATCAATTGTTGTCAGCATGAATACCGACCCAAAAAAGGCATTTCAATGCCTATTTATCGATTTCTTCCGATCAACTTCCTTATCAATTACAGACAGAATAATTTTTGGGGCTGAATAATTCTATTGCTCCGGCAATTAAATATTGTGAATTCATGGTGCTTCATGAATGGCCACGAAAAGCACGAAAATTCACAAAAACAGAACCGGCTGTTTTGTGGCTTCTTGTGTTTTTTGTGGTTAAAGAAATCCCGATATTTATCCGCCGTATCTATAAACGTACTCCGGGAAGAAACTATTCTGCCACCAAATTATCCTGCCCAATCATTCTGCGGGCGTTTCAAATCGCCGAACCGCGCCAGTGAAGTTTCTGGGCGAGGACGCTGAAATAGCTGTGATCGGCGGGCTGGAGAAATTTGACGCGGTGCGGACTGCGCCGTATTTCAAGTTTCGCCCCCTTTTTCACCGTAAATTCGTCCTGCCCGTCAATGGAGACAATCAGCTCTTTGGCGGCATTTGCCACTTCGATTTCGATCAGGCAGGAGTTAGGCACCACAATCGGCCGGGAACTGAGGGTATGCGGGCAGATTACGTTGATCCCGAAACCGGGCATCAGGGGGTGCAGAATCGGGCCGCCGGACGAAAGCGCGTGGCCGGTTGAGCCGGTCGGGGTGGAAACAATCATGCCGTCGCACATAAAGGAACTGACCGGTTCGGAATCGATGGAAAGATTGAGGGTGACAATTCGCGACGACGCGCCCCAGCCCAAAACCACGTCGTTGAGTGCCGGTTTTTCGCCGACCAGTCCGCCGCTTTGAAAGATCCGGCAGTCGGCGACATCGCGCTCCGAAACCTTGAAACTGCCTTCATTGAGTGTTTTTAAGGCCGCGCCGATTTCGCGGTCGGAAACACTGGTTAAAAATCCGAGGCTGCCGAGGTTGATGCCGAGAATCGGGATACCGGTTCCGTGCAGCGCGCGCGCGGTATAAAGTACGGTTCCATCGCCGCCCATCGCCAACGCCGCATCGACGGTTTCGCCGAACGCTTCCACCGGCAGGGATTCCGCGCCGAGTGTTTCGGCGATCTCCCCGTTTTCCGCAAAAAGCGAAAAGCCCAGTTCGGCGGAAACCGCGCGCAGTTCTCCGAGCACCTGCTCCGCGCGCTTCCGCTTGGTATTCACAATGACGCCGATTTTTTTCATAGCCGACAGTATAGTTTGCCCCGGTGTTCTTTCCAAGGTTTGCGAATGCCTTTTTCCGCTTCCGCCCAAATCCGTACGGTTTCCGCCCGACTTCAAAAGCATTCCCAACCGTTGAAAAAATACCCGGCGGTCTGGCACACAAAATTCTGTAACCCGAACCCTACCGTCACCCCAAGGAGAGGAGCAGTTCCATGCGCTTCGCAGACGCCGTTGAAACACATATCGACCGATTTTTCCCGGCAACCGAAACCGTCGGCAAATCCACCGCGCAGTTCACCTCTCACCACTTTATCAAACTGATGCTCGAACATATGGCCGATATGAATCTGACGCTGAAATCGTACACGCCCGACACCTTTATTCTCTGCCACCGCGGGCGGCCGTTCCGGCTGCTGACCCAATTCAGGGCTTTTTCCGGACGGAAAGTCTGCCCCGAAATGTACTGCAAAAAGAGGTCGAAATTCCGCTGCTGTCTGACCGCCGACGGAACAGTTGAAATCACCGCCTTTGAACATATGGCCGGAAGCCGGAAAAACCGCGCGGTGTTCCAACAGCTGCTCGAACGGCGGCTTGAAACCATCCTGTTGCTTACCAATGAAAGCTTCCTGCGGAAACAGGACGATGTTTCCATGGCCGCATAAAAATCTCCCCTCTCCCCCGCGCCCCCACTCCCCTGCCCGCCCGGTACGATTGCGTGTTGCGCAAGTTTTACTGAACCGGAATTTGCCATCCTCTTTTTAATCCTTAAAATGAGCGTATGGCAGAAAACAACCCCAACCACCCCGAAACGTGGCTCGAAGAGCACGGCGATTACCTTTTCCAGTTTGCGTTTGTCCGGCTGAGAAACCGGGCCGCCGCCGAAGACGCAGTACAGGAAACCTTCCTCGCCGGTATCAAGGCGCTGGAGCGCTATGACGGATCGACGCCGATCCGGTATTGGCTGCGCGGCATCCTGCGCCACAAAGTGGTCGATTACATCCGTACCGCTTCGCGCGAAATCGCCGTGGACGAAACCGAGGGCAAAGAGATTCTCGACAGCCTCAAGTTCAAAGCCTTCGGTATTCCCGACCAGCATCCGCCCCCTTGGAAATTTGACCCCGGTCATGCGTATGAACAGACTGAATTCTGGGAGGTTTTCTATGGCTGCATGTCCAAACTGAAGGAATCCATGGGCCGGGCCTTCACCCTGCGGGAGCTCGAAGGCTGGCCGACTGAAGAGATCTGTAAGGAACTCAACCTCACGCCGAACAACCTGTGGGTCATCCTTCACCGGGCACGAACACAGTTGAAAGCCTGCCTTGAAGCGAACTGGACCGAGGTTTGACAAAGGAAAAAGATGATTGCGTGTAAACAAGTTGCAAAGGCGCTGGCGGAAAACCGCTATTACGAACTGCCCTGGTTTCGGCGGATTCCGATGTTCATCCACATCCGGCTCTGCGTCATGTGCGGGAAATATCATCAACAAGTTGTAGATTTCCAGAAAGGAATCCGCGGCTACCTCGAACATGAGGAGGCTGGCGACGTCGGGACAAAAATCCATTTGTCCGATGAAGCAAAAAAACGGATCGCCGAGGCCATGAAAAATAAGTCATGAAAAAGACGATTTACAGCGAAGCCGGACGGGGGAAAACATTCAGTATTCCCCTGCTGTTCATGCACCTGAGCTGCATCGGCATCTTTTTTGTTAAAGGCGGGTGGCCTGCGTGGGCGATCTTTGTATTGATGTATGTACTGCATGTCTTTGCCCTCACCGCCGGATATCACCGCTACTTTTCCCATAAAACCTTTAAAACCAGCCGCGCATTCCAGTTTATCCTCGCCCTGCTCGGAACCACGGCAGCCCAGCGCGATCCGCTCTGGTGGGCAAGCCACCACCGGATGCACCACCAGAATGCCGATACGGAAGACGACCCCCATTCACCGCGACATCACGGCTTCTGGTGGGCGCATATCGGCTGGGTGATGCGGCGCGAACTGAAAGAAACCCGATTTGAAAAGGTGAAGGATTTTGCAAAATACCCCGAACTGGTCTGGCTGAACCGACACCCCTATGCCCCGGCCTTCATTCTCGCCTCGCTCCTGCTCGGAGCCGGAACCGCAATCGGCCGGTTCTATCCCGGTTCGGGCGTTTCCGGCGGGCAGTTCCTTTTTTACGGCTTTTTCCTGAGCACCGTCGCCGTTTATCACGTCACCTTCTGCATCAACTCCGTGGCCCATCTTTACGGAAAACAGCGTTATAACGTGGATGACGACAGCCGGAACAACTGGCTGCTCGGTCTGCTGGCCATGGGCGAAGGGTGGCACAACAACCACCACCGCTATGCCGTCTGCGCGCGGCAGGGATTCCGCTGGTGGG
>QKFE01000009.1 GCA_003252225.1 Kiritimatiellales bacterium
CGCTTGTATCTGGCGGGGTTGTGCCTATCATGCCCGCTTTGATTTGAAAAACAGCGGAAGAGACCGGTTATGAGCGAAAAACCATCGAAATATTATGTGACGACCCCGATTTATTATGTGAACGATAAGCCGCATATCGGCCATTCGTACACGACGATTCTGGCGGATGTGCTGGCGAGTTATCACCGGCTGCTGGATGTGCCGACCCATTTTCTGACGGGAACGGACGAGCACGGGCAGAAGGTGCAGCAGGCGGCGGATGCGAACGGTATTTCGCCGCAGGAGCAGTGCGACCGGACGGTGGTGCGTTTTCAGGAGCTGTGGAAACGACTGGAAATTCAGCACGATGATTTTATCCGTACGACCGAGCCTCGGCATAAAAAGGTGGTGCAGGAGGTTCTGCAGGAGCTGTTTGACCGGGATGAAATTTACCGGGCGGAATATGAGGGGTGGTATTGCGTCGGCTGCGAACGCTTTTTTGCTGAAAAGGATCTGGTTGAGGGGAATTGCCCGGAATGCGGACGGAAGGTGGATTCGATTGTTGAATCGAACTATTTTTTCCGGATGAGCACGTATCAGGAGTGGCTGATCGATTATATTGAAACCCACCCGAAATTTATTCAGCCGGCTTTCCGCGCGAATGAAACGCTCGGTTTTCTGAAAAACAAGGAGCTGCAGGATCTGTGTATTTCGCGGCCGAAATCGCGGCTGGCGTGGGGGATTGAGCTGCCGTTCGATTCGGAGTTTGTAACCTATGTCTGGTTCGACGCGCTGATCAACTATATTTCGGCGGTGGGTTATAAATCGGACGCCGCGCAGTTTGCCAAATGGTGGCCGTGTTCGACGCATCTGATCGGGAAAGATATTCTGACGACGCACACGGTTTATTGGCCGACGATGCTCAAGGCGATGGGCGTCGAAATGCCGGAGTCGATTTTTGCGCACGGCTGGTGGCTGACGGGGCGGACAAAAATGAGCAAGTCGCTCGGAAATGTCGTCAACCCGATGGATATGATTGATAAATATGGCGTCGATGCGTTCCGCTATTTCCTGATCGCCGAAATGACGCTCGGGCAGGATGCCTCGTTTACCGAAGAGGCGTTCATGAAACGCTATAATGCGGATTTGGCCAACGATCTCGGAAATGTCGCCAACCGGGTGCTGAATATGATTTCGCGCTATTGCGGCGATAAAATGCCTCAACCGGCGGCGGGCGGTTTTGATGTTTCGCTCGACGATGCGCTTTGGAAGGAAACGGCGGAAGTCGCGGAATCGGTCGGGCCGATGATTCATGAAATGAAGCTGGACGGCGCGATTGCGCAGGTGATGGGCGCGGTGCGTAAAATTAACGTCTATTTGCAGGAGCGCGCGCCGTGGAGTTTGGCGAAGGAAGAGGGTAAAGAGGCTGAAGTGGCTCACTGTCTGTACACGGCGGCGGAGTGCCTGCGGGTCTGTGCGGCGCTGCTTTATCCGGTGATGCCGGAAAAAATGCTGGCATTGCGTACGGCGCTCGGAATGGCCGACGCAAAACCCCATTTGGGCAAACTGACCGAATTCGGGGTACTGATTCCGGGGTCGGAAATTTCGCAGCCCGGTGCGCTTTTCCCGCGGATTGAGCTGCCGAAAGAGAACGTAGATGCGACGCCCTCGTCGCATTCACCGAAGAAAGGGAAACGCGACGAAGGCGTCGCGTCTACGAACAAAAATCAAAAATCAAAACCCGAAAATCCCAAATCCGAAGACGGTCTGATCACGTTCGATCAGGTGATATCC
>QKFE01000336.1 GCA_003252225.1 Kiritimatiellales bacterium
ACTGGGCGACAGCATTGCGGTGAACGGCACCTGTTTGACGGTGGCGGCGATGGACGGTGATAGGCTGATGTTTGATGTGCTGGGTGAGACGTTTGATAAAACCAACCTCGGGGACAAAACGCCGGGCGATGTGGTGAACCTCGAACAGGCGCTGGCATTGGGCGATACGCTGGGCGGACATATTGTGACCGGGCACGTTGATAATACCGGCACGATCGCCAAAATCGAGCCGGTCGGGCGCGATTGGAAATTCACGGTTGAGTGTTCGCGCGATATGCAGATGCTGATGGTTTACAAGGGTTCGATCGCAATTGACGGTATTTCGCTGACGGTGGCTGAACTGACGGACAGCGGCTTTGTGGTGCATATTATTCCGCACACGATGCAGGAAACGGATATGTCCGAATTTGAGGTGGGTACAAAAGTGAACCTCGAAGCGGATATTCTCGGTAAGCACGTGCAGCGTATCCTTGAATTTGGCGGCGGGCAGGATTACCGCCTGAATCTGAATGGATAATCCGTGCGGTTTCTTGCAGTCAGTTTAATGCTGTTGATGTTGTGCGGCTGCCGCACAGCACACGAAAAACGGCCCCCTGTTCAGCAGGCGCATCAGCCGGTAAACCGGCAGAAGAAGATTTTTCTGGTGATTGACGATGGCGGACTGGTGGTGTCGGAAACGCAGCAGTTTCTCGATATTCCGGTGCCGATGACGATTGCGGTGCTGCCGCACCAAAAAGAGACGCCTGCCGTTTGCCGCGCGATTTCAAAATACCGGGATAAAGAGATCATTCTGCACCAGCCGATGGAGGCACTGGACGGAAGCAAAAATCCGGGGAAGGGCGCCATTTATAATTCAACGGATCCGGCGCAGGTTGCGGCGATTCTCGACTCCAATCTGAAATCGGTGCGCGGCGCGGTCGGGATGAATAACCATATGGGTTCGCGGGTGACGGAAAACCCGGCGCTGATGACGGCGGTGCTGCGCTACGGCAAACAGCACGGGCTCTTTTACCTCGACAGTAAAACAGCGTTCAATTCGCAGGTTCCTTCCATTGCAAAAAGGGAGCACATGCATTTTGAGGAACGGCACGTGTTTCTGGATATTCAGCACGACCGGGCCTATGTCCGTAAAATGTGGGGAAGCGCAGTCAATCATGCCCGCGAGCATGGTTATGCGGTGGTGATCGGGCATGTCTGGAGTGCCGAAACCGCCGCCGCGATCCGCGACAGTTACGCAACACTTCAGAATCAGGGCTACACGTTCCACAGGCTTTCGGAGCTTTATCAATGAAGGCGGTTCCGATTGCGGATAAATCGGTGCTGATCACCGGCTGTTCATCGGGCATCGGTTCGGCGGCGGCGGAGATGCTGAAGGAGAAGGGCTGGCGGGTATTCCCGACGGCGCGGAAAGAGATGGATGTTAAACTGCTGGAACTCTCCAAATTTGACGCGGTTCAGCTCGATGTGACGTCCAGCGATTCGATTGCCGCCGCGGTCGATTTTGTGCTGAAAAAAAACGGCGGAAAACTCGGGGCGATTATAAACAACGCCGGTTTCGGGATGCCGGGCGCGATTGAAGATCTGACGCGCGATGCGATGCGCCAGCAGTTTGAAGTGAATGTGTTCGGATTGCAGGAGCTGACAAACCGGCTGATTCCGGTTTTCCGGAAACAGGGATACGGGCGGATTGTGAATATCAGTTCTGTGGTCGGAAGGATTTCGCTTCCCTTTATGGGGATTTATTCAGCCTCCAAATTTGCACTCGAAGCGGAATTGTCGCCCGATTCGATTTCGGTTTCGCTGATTGAACCGGGGCCAATTGCCTCCCGGTTTTCGACCAACTGCGCAGGGCAGGGGGAGGAAAAACTGAATACGGACGGTTCCCGCTACGGGCTGGCTTATCAGCGCTATTTTGAACGTCGCCGCAACGGCGGAATGGGCGAAGACCGGTTCCGCCTTCCGCCGGAAGCAG
>QKFE01000073.1 GCA_003252225.1 Kiritimatiellales bacterium
TTCAGATGCACATTATTAGTCTGCAACACCCCGCCGAGATCCGATTTATTGGTCGTACCCGCCCGCAACCGCTTGATCGTTGTTTCCTTATTTCCAAACGCCGTCAAAAACGCATACGGAAACTCCGCCGCATCAAAAGGAAGCTCCGCCAGTTCACTGATCGCCTGTTCAATTTCCACTGCATTCATATGAACTACATATATCGCATTTCAGACAGAATTCAGCAGAAAGAAATCAAGAAACCTGCCGCCGCAACACGCCGCCAAAAAGAATTCGGTTGAGCCGTGATCTAAGGGGGAAAGGGCGCGGGAAAGGGGGATTAATAAAAAACTTTCCAGAGGAAAAGGCCGTGCGGCTGGGCGGTTTGGACGACGGCGGTGCGTTTTCCGTGTTCAAAAATATCGCGGATAATTGCGGGATCGCGCCGACCCATTCCGACATCAATTAAAATACCCGCCAGACTCCGCACCATTTTATAGAGGAAGCCGTTGCCCTGCACCTCCAGCGTAATATCCGCCCCGTGCTTGCGGACATAAAGCGAATGAATCGTCCGAACCGTACCGTCGAGTTCGCGTTTCGGGTTGGCGGAAAACGGCGCGAAATCGTGTTCGCCGACCAGCAGCGCCGCCGCCGCGCGCATCCGTTCAACGTCCAGCTTCCGCCCTTCCTGCAGCCGGTAGAGCCGCTTTGTCGGCGGAACAATCAGTCCGTTATAAATGAAGTAGCGGTATTCCTTTCCCACCGCGCTGAACCGGGCGTGAAAATCCGGCGACACTTTTTGGAACGAAGTCACCCGGATATCGCGGTCAAGCTGGGCATTTAATCCGCGCATAAAATATTTACAATCGACCTCTTTCGGCAGATCAAAATGGGCCGATTGCGCACGGGCATGCACCCCGGCATCGGTTCGACCCGACGATTCCACCCGAACATGTTTCCGATCGGCCATTTCCGAAATAATGCGTTCCAGTTCGCCCTGCACGGTCCGATGTTCCGGCTGAACCTGCCAGCCGGAATAATGGGTGCCGTCGTATGAAACAGTGATTTTGTAGCGCGTAGACATGGAACCGATCATCAGTTGGTTTCGGCTTCAATCCAACTCAAAAAATCGGGATTGCCGCCGGTAATCGGCAGGCAGGTGATGCACGGCACATCATACGAATGGAGCTGTTTAATTCGTTCAATCAGCTCCGTTTTCCGATTCGCCGACGTTTTCAGAATCAGCGCCGTCTCTGCATCTTCGCAGATTTGGTCTTTCCACCGATAAACGGATTGAATTGAACCGAGCAGATTGGCGCAGGCCGCCAACCGTTCTTCGACCACCGTCTTCGCAATCAATCTGGCTTCGGCTTCATTTTTCGCCGTTACGTAAACTGAATAGGTTTCCATTGTTTATCCTTTAAACGTGGACGCGACGCCCTCGTCGCGTTCCTGCTGAGAGACTGTGTGGACATAACGCGACGAGAGCGTCGCGTCGTACGATCAAGTCCCCCCTATCTATTCCGCCACGCGCCTTTAACGCCGTGGAAAAGCCAATTCGATTCCGGCATTCCCCACGCATTCGGGGGATAGGAATAGGGCTTCAATTTTTCGAGGTTATCGAGAATCGGCTGAATCACCCGCCATTCGGCCTCCACTTCATCGGAACGGGTGAAGAGGGTTGAATCGCCGTGCAGCGCATCGAGCAATAACCGTTCGTAGGCCTCCGGCAGCGATTTATTCCAGGTGCCGGAATAGGAAAAATCCATCTTTACGTTTTCGACGACAAAGCGCATGCCCGGCCGTTTGGTTCCCACCTGTAAAAATATCCCTTCGTTCGGCTGGATCTGAAAAATCAGGGTATTGGGTTTAATGTGGGTGATGTCGCAAACATCGCCTTCGCACTCCACCTGCTGGAAAAGCTGCAACGGCGGAACCTTGAATTGAACCGCGATTTCCGTCGTCTTTTTCGCCATCCGTTTTCCGGTTCGGAGCAAAATCGGAACATCCGCCCAACGCCAGTTATTGATGGATAAACGGAGCGCGGCGAAGGTCTCTGTTTTGGAGGACGGGTCGATGCGTTCCTCCTGTAAATAGCCTTTCACCGGTTTGCCGTTTTTATCCGTACCGCCGCTGTATTGCCCGCGGCAGACGGCGTCGGAAATCTCTTCACGGATATCGAGCGAAGTTGCATTGAGCACTTTCACTTTTTCGTTACGGATCGATTCAGCCGAAAGATCGCCCGGCGCTTCCATTGTAACCAGACAGAGCAGCTGGAGCAGATGATTTGTAACCATATCGCGCAGCGCGCCGTATTCATCGTAATAGCCGCCGCGCCCCTTTTCCATTCCGACGGTTTCGGCGGCGGTGATCTGGATGTGGTCGACATAACTGCGGTTGAATACCGGCTCAAAAATGGCATTGGCGAAACGGAACGACAGAATATTCTGAACGGTCTCTTTCCCGAGATAGTGGTCGATGCGGTAAATCTGCGATTCATCGAGATATTTCAACAGCGCCGCATTCAATGCCGTCGCGCTTGCCAGATCGCGCCCGAACGGTTTTTCAATCACCACCCGCGACCAGTGTTCCGCGCCGGGGTTATTGACCAGCCCCGATGTTTTCAGATATTCGACCGCCGTTTCAAACAGCGAGGGAATGATCGACAGATAATAGAGCCTGTTTTCGGGATAGGTTTCCGTGTCATCAAATTTTGCCTTTAAATCCGCATACGCATCAAAGCTGGAAATATCGCCCTGATGATAACGGATATGCTGAACAAACCGCGCGACGGCTTCCTCATCCGCCGGCAACCGGGAAAACTCCTTTATTGAATCCCCCATCATTCCGCGGAAAGTTTCGTCGTCATAATCGCGCCGCGCAAACCCGACAATCGTGAAGGCCGACGGCAGCAGCCCCTGCGCATAGGCGATGAACAGAGCCGGGATCAGCTTGCGGTGCGTCAAATCGCCGGTTGCTCCGAAAATGACAATCGTGACCGGATTATCCACGCGGCTTTCGCCGATAATTCCATGAAGCGCCATTTAAAAATCTCCTGTTTGAATAACCGAAGCCTACACACGCCCCGCCCGCTTTTCAACGCTTGCCGACCCTCCGTTTTGCGGCTACCTTATGGCGCATATTGTTTATGAAAATTCTGCCGCGATATCTGTTCAAAAACCTCGCCCAGCCGCTGCTTTACCTGCTGCTGGCTTTTTCGCTCCTTTTTATCATCGCCGACTTTATGAATGACGGCATCGATCTGGTTAAATCCAAGGTTTCGCCGCTGGTCATCCTGCGCTACTACAGCCTCGTCCTGCCCTCCAACACCATTTTTATCGTCCCTATCTGCCTGTTGCTCTCCACCCTTTACAGCCTTTCGATGCTGACCCGGCACAGTGAAATCGTGGCGATGCGCGCGAGCGGCGTCAGCATCTACCGTATTGTCCGCCCCTACATGCTCATGGGGTTCATCTGTTTTGTTTTTACAACGGTTGTTAATGAATACACCGGCCCGAAATATGCCTACCGGGCATACCAGCTGCTCGAAAGCCAGAAACAGGCCAGCGACGATGTTTACTTTGAACAGATCCCGTACGTAAACCCTACCGCCGGGCACTCCTGGTTTATTGAAAAATTTGATACCCGCACATTCAAAATGGAAGGCATCACCCTGCGGCAGCACCGGCCGGACGGATCAGACATCGCCGCCATCAAAGCCGCTAAAGGGCGCTGGCTTGACGGACGCTGGTGGTTCGAAGACGGCTCGATCCAGAAATACGACGAACTGAACAATCTCGACGGACAGGCCGAAACCTTCCAAACCCTCGAAATGCGCAAACTCCCCGAAATCCCCGAAGATTTCATGGGCGAAGCCAAAGACGCCGACCACCAGTCTTCGCTCGAACTGCGTAAATATATCCGGACGCACCGGCATCTTTCACCGGAAACGCTCAACAACTACACCGTCGATTTCCACCACAAACTGACGATGCCGTTCATCTGCTTGATCGCCACGATTATCGGCATTCCCGTCGGCGCGCACACCGGACGTAAAGGCGCACTGGCCGGAATTATGATGGCCATCGGCATGTTCTTCGGATTTTACGCCCTGCAGTTCACGATGGAATATCTGGCCAAACAGATGCACATCGTCCCATGGGCCGGCGCGTGGACCGCTGTCATCGTCTTCCACATTCTCGGCGGCATAATGATTCACCGGATGAGGTGATGAGTGATTCGTGATTCGTGATTCGTGATTCGTGATTCGTGATTCGTGAAAATCGTCCTTTACTGCTTTACCGGCGAAAAGGGAAATCACGCCTCAATCGTCACGCATCATTCCCCCATATCGCAGATGTTGCAGTGGCGGCAGTCGAGGTTTGCAGGGGCTTTATAGGCTTCGCCTTTGATGCGGGCTTTGCGCATATTCATGGCATTCATTCCGGCGAGGAAGAGGCCGAGAATAATGAAGGCGCCGGGGGCGGAGGTCACCAGCATAAAATCGGTGCTCCATCCCGGAATCAGTTTCACTTCAAACAGCGATCCGCCGGCCAGAAATTCGCGGGTTCCACCGAGCGTAACAAGCGCCAGCGTAAAACCAAGCCCCATTCCGAGTGCGTCGAAAACCGATTTTCCAACACTGTTTTTAGAGGCGAATGCTTCGGCGCGGCCGAGTACAACGCAGTTCACTACGATGAGCGGAATAAAGAGGCCCAGTGCGTTATACAGCGATGCCGGGGCATAGGCCTGCATCATCAGGTCGATAATCGTCACGAAGGTTGCGATTACGACGATATAAACGGGGATGCGGATTTTTTTCGGCACGATTTTCCGCAGCAGCGAAACCACGACATTACTGCCAATCAGCACAAACAGTGTGGCAACCCCCATTCCGAGACCGTTGGTTGCACTGGAGGTCACCCCCAGCGTCGGGCACATGCCGAGCAGCAGCACGAGTACCGGGTTTTCTTTCCAGAGCCCTTTTGTAAATTCTTTCATCGCAGACATTATTCCGCTCCTTCTGAAAGTTCCTGTAAATGTTGTTGAGCGGTTTCGCTCACGGCATAAATTGCACGGCCGACGGCGCGGCTGGTGATGGTTGCGCCGGTTTTGGCATTCACGCCTTCGCCTTTATCTTCCTTTTGGGCGATCCACTCCGCTTTTCCGCTGCGTCCGGCATACCAGTCGAGGTACGGGTTCGGAATGAGACCGGACAACGGTTCACCGCCTTTAATCAGATCAACAATCGTTTTCTTCACTTTCCGGTCGGTAACTGATGTTCCCAGTCCGGGCGTTTCTGTTTGCGCGGTTACAATTACGGCGCTGTTAGTTTTTCCGTCGGTTGCGATGGTGCCGACGCGGCCGTCCGGCATCAGTCCGATCATCAGGGAGATCACGCCGGAAAAACCGTCGTCGGGGTTATCCACTTTGCCGGCGAACCCGACAATCTTTCCGTCTTTTTTCGCCGTATAAAACGTAACCGGCCATCCGGCGGAAGAGATGAAGGTGTTGGTTGCGGTTGAAAGATCGTTGTCATATTCAGGCAGCACCTGATCCATTGCGGTTTTGATCGCCGCCTTTTTATTGGCGTCAATGGTGGGCGCGGTCATGCCGCTTACCGTGGAAAGCAACCCGGCCGCAACGGCTGAAACAACACCGAGGAAAATTCCGAGTTTGGGAATATTGATGGGCTGGCTCATTATTCAGCTCCCTTCGTGAGGGCCATATAGCCGAACGGTTTTTTGATGGTCATACGGTCAATAATCGGCGTGAGCGCATTCATGAAAAGGATCGAGAAGCTGACGCCTTCCGGGTAGCTGCCCCAGAGGCGGATCAGGCTGGTCATAATTCCGCAGCCGAGGCCGAAAATCCACGCGCCTTTTTGCGTCATCGGCGATGTCACCATATCGGTGGCCATGAAAAATGCGCCGAGCAGCAGCCCGCCCGTTAAAATATGCACCACCGGCGAATGGTACTGAGCGGGATTCACGGCATGAGCAATACCGGTGATTACAAAAACGGTTCCGATATAGGTCAGCGGCAGCTGCCATTTGATCAGTTTAAACGCGATTAAAATCGCGCCGCCGATCAGCAGGGCAACCGCCGAAGTTTCACCCAGACATCCGCCGATATTTCCGATCAGCATCTCTTTGACTTCAACCGCGCCCGGCGCCATTCCGAGCGGTGTTGCGGTGGTTACCACATCAGCGCCCATTGCGCGGGTTGCATTCCACGTGGTCATAATTTCGGGCAGACCGATCAGCAGACCGACGCGGGCGACGAGCGCCGGGTTGAACGGATTGTATCCGAGGCCGCCGTAAAGCTGTTTACCGAGAATGATGGCGAGAAATCCGCCGAGAATGCAGACCCACCACGGCACACCGGCATTGAGGTTCATGCCGAGCAGAATACCGGTTAAAACCGCGGAACCGTCCTTCCAGGTCGGCGCACGTTTTATGAGTTTATTCCACCCCTCTTCAAAAACCACGCACGATACGGTGCAGAGCACCAGCACCATCAGCGCTGACAATCCGAAAAACCAGACCCCGGCCAGACAGGCCGGCAGCATGGCCAGCACAACGGTGAACATGATTTTCGGAACGGTTTCCTTGGTGTGAATATGCGGGCCGGGACTGACCAGAACCTTGGTCATATCCGGCATCATAATTTCAGGTTTCGTTTCTTCGCTCATAAAATTATTTCTTCTTCTGTTGGGCCATCATTTCCACTTTGGCGCGTTTGCAGTGCTGGGTCAGCGGGCGGTTTGCCGGGCAGGCATAGGTGCAGGAGCCGCATTCAATGCAGCAGCCGGC
>QKFE01000262.1 GCA_003252225.1 Kiritimatiellales bacterium
TCGATAAAGGCTTCGCCGCGCTCAACCGGTAAACTCCGCCCGTCGGCTCCAAATTCAGGTTTCAGGCCCCCTCCCCGCTTAATAAACCCTGTTTGAGGGCTTTTCTCGAAACAGGGTCTGTGGCAACATCCGCCCTTTTAATAGAGGAGTTAAGATGCAGCGGGTGAGTGATAAAAAGGCGGATCAGCTGACGGTGCGGCGGCTGAATATGGCGGCAATTCTTAAGCTGCTGCGCGAGCGCGGAACGCTGGCCCGCGCCGATCTGGCCAAAGAGCTGGGGATGACGCGCAATACGGCTTCGAATATCGTCAACGACCTGCTGCAGGCCGGGCTGGTCATTGAAACCGAATACCGCCGTGCCGGGGCCGGACGCCCCGGACTGCTGCTTGAACTCGCTCCGAACGGCGGGTTTGCCATCGGCGCGGAAATTGACATTAACCGGATTATTGTTGTGGCGGTCGATTTCCGGGGAAATGTGCTGCTCGAAGAATCCGCCAAAATCGATCCGAAAAAGCCGAAAGAGGAAATTATCGCC
Source organism: Kiritimatiellales bacterium (assembly GCA_003252225.1). Lineage (GTDB taxonomy): Bacteria > Verrucomicrobiota > Kiritimatiellia > Kiritimatiellales > Pontiellaceae > Pontiella. Next base: position 536 of record QKFE01000262.1, read on the forward strand.
ACCGCCGAAAAACTGGTGCAAAGCGCCTTGAACTGGGGGGCCGATGAACATATCCGTCCGCTTGGAATCGGGCTGGGTCTCGCCGCTTTGGTTGATTCGGAAAACGGCTCTTTAAGCTATGCTCCGACGCTAAACTGGGAAAATATTTCCTTCCGGAAAATGTGGCAGGAAAAATTCGGCATTCCGGTGTATCTCGACAACGAAGCGAATACCTCCGCACTGGGCTACTTTGCCTACGCCGACCGTTCGAATGCCCACAACCTCGCCTATCTCAGCATCGGCGTCGGAATGGCGGCCGGTCTGATTCTCGAAGGTCACCTTTTCCGCGGAAGCAACGGGTTTGCCGGACAGGCCGGTCATATGAAAATCAAGCCCGAAGGCGAACCCTGCACATGCGGCGATAACGGCTGCCTGATTACGGAAGTCGCCATTCCGGCACTGATTCGCAAAACAGGAAAAAAGGATCTCTCTGTTGACGAAGTTGCCGATCGGCTGAGAGATGGCGACGAAAAATTAACCGCTATTATTAACGAAATGGCGGAAATGCTCGGAATCGGAATCGTCAACATCGCCAACCTGTTCAACCTCGATCAGGTGGTGCTCGGCGGAGCAATGCGCCCCATTTTGTCGCATATGACGGACAGAGCGAAACAGACCGTGAAAAAACGGGCGCTGTCCCAGCCGAACAAGCAGGTGAAAATCACGGTTTCCGGGCGCGATGACGACGGTGTATTTGGAGCCGCCTGCCTCGTTCTCGACGCAATCATGAACGACCCCGTCGAACTGGTCCGCTCGCTGATTTAAACGGACGGAAAACCGAAATACAGCCGTGGAAATTATCCCTTTGTGATATCACGACCGCAGCGCTGGCTTTCGATCCAGATCAGGTCATCAGCCGTCGGAATTTTTCCGTAGGCCATTTTAAAGCCGGTGATAATATCGCGAAAATCAGCGGCATAATTCCCGATCAGTTCAAGTTCAGGCCCATTGATTCGACGGAAGGCTTCGGCCTGCACTCGGTTTTCAGCTTTTGTGTTTCGTGTCATTGTTCGACCTCTGCCTCATATAGAGCTTAACCTGTGCCACAAACAGAACGGTGACCGGAGTGTTAAAACAGGATCAATCCGAATCCCGTCAAGCGGTCTTCTCTTCATCGTCCGATTTTTCAACGACCACATCCGCTTTTTTTTCGGGTTCGGCGGTGGCGGCTTTATAGACATCGTTCTGCGCATCGCGCAGTTCGCGTTCGAGGTCTTCTTTCCCCTTTTTAAATTCGCCGAGGCTGCGGCCCAGCGAGCGGGAAAGTTCGGGTAGTTTTTTCGCGCCGAAAAGCAATAGAATGACGAACAGAACCAGAAGCATTTCCGATCCGCCGGGCATTCCAAAATAAGCAACGGTATTCATAATGATTTCCTTTCAACTCAGCCGGAGTTCTCTTCTTTCGGCTGGTAGAGCAAAAACAAGTGCGATTTTCCCCCGCCCTGCACAACGCGGATTTCGAGCTGCTCGCCTTTATTTTCAGCCAGAATACGGAACGATTTCTGATGAAGCTCCATCTTGCTTGCGGTCCAGCCGTTTGCGACCAATACGCTGTTCAGCTCCTTGAAAACGGTTTTGATTCCTGCCCTGCTGGTCATTCCGGCGCCGATCAGCCGGCTCTCCGGAATACGGCCGTGCTGCTGGATCTCAAACCCTTCCATCAGCAGGTATTCCGGAAACAGCAAAACCTCGGGCTGCAGAATCGGATCAAGAAACACCATCGACTGGGATTTATCAACAATCCGCGGCTCATCCTGCTGCGGCGTTACCGTTTGGCACCCGGCAATGAAAAGCAGCCCCGAAACGGCGATCAAACTGAAACAGACACATTTCATCATTTCGCGCCGCGCGTTTATTTGGACAATTCGGAAATCAGCTGGGCGATTTCATCCGCCGTCAGAGCCTCCGCAAATTTTTCATCCGCTTCCGCAATAACCCCTTTCACGGCGGAAAGCTCGCCGGAAGCATCGCGCAGTTCCGCCACTTCGCCCGGCATCAAATCCGCCTTGGTTCCGTCCGCTTTATGGATCGAACAGATTCCGGTTTCAGGACAAAGTTCAATATTCAGCGTTCCCATTGCAGATCCTCCATTACGTTTGCGGGCAAAATAGCGGACTTCACCCCGGCGCGTCACGCCAGACCACAAAATAATTGGGGTATGAATTTTCACTTTTTGCGCTTCAGGGTTCACATTTCAAATTCCAGATTTCGGATTTCGCGTTTCACTTTCCCCCTCCCCGCGCCCCACCCCCTTACAAAACCGGGTGCGGTTCGGGTTAAACGCTAAAAGTTTTCGTGATCGCCCAGATAGCGCCACTGGCCGCTGGGCAGGTTGCCCAGAACAATATTACCGATACGGATGCGTTTCAGACCGACAACCTGTAACCCGACCTGTTCGCACATCCGGCGGATCTGACGCTTTTTCCCTTCCCGCAAAATGAAACGCAACTGGTCTTCATTCTGCCAGCTGACTTTTGCCGGCTTTAAAGGTTTTCCGTCCAGACTCAGCCCGTGATTCAGCAGATTCAGCCCTTTTTCCGAAAGCGGCCCCGTTACGCGAACCAGATATTCTTTATCCACCGATGAGTTTTCGCCGATAATCCGCCGCGCAACACGACCGTCCTGCGTCAAAACCAGCAAACCGTTTGAATCGATATCCAGCCGCCCCGCCGGCGCAATCCCCCTCAATTGGGTAGGATGAAATTTCCGCGCAGACCGATCCTCTTTCCAGCGGGACTTTTCAGAAATAAGCGAAACAGCCGCTTTATATCCATCTTCCGGCTGCCCCGATACATAGCCGATCGGTTTGTTCAGCAAAATCGTAACCTGCTTCGCCTGCTGTTTTTTCCCTGCATCGGCTAATTTAATTTCAGCATCGGGCGATATTTTAGCGCCCAACACATCGATCTTTTCCCCGTTCACAAAAACGAGCCCCTGTTCGATATAGCGATCCGCTTCGCGCCGGGAGCAGATACCCCGCGATGCCATAATTTTGGATAGCCGTTCTTTTTCCATCACGCTGAATACCCACAAAAAAACCGTGCCGATTAAGCACGGTTTTCATCTTCGATGCAAAAACTAAAACTACATCGCCTTACTGAAGGTCAGGTTTTTCACCTGTGCTGCAGCGCAGGCATCCATCACGTCAATAACCCGCGCATGTAATGCATCCTGATGAGGAAGTATGTTCACGAAGAAGGGCGAACCCTGATTGGCCGCAATCTGCTTCAGCCCTGCAACCTGAATGACAAGGTCGTCAAGCGTGCGGTCATCCGGAGCAAAACGCATCCCTTCCACCATCACCGCGCCTTCGGAACTGATTTCAATCAGCACCTCAACCGGAATAGTCACCATTTCCTCCGCGGGCACATTGGCCGGAAGCATAAAGGAAATGTCGCCTTCTTTTTTGATCAGCGAGGCGGTAACCATGAAATAGATCAACAGGAGGAAGACCACGTCAATCAGCGGCGCAATTTGAAGCTCAAGCTTCACATCGTCATAATGTTTATGCAAATTCATGGCAATCCCTACTCCTCGAAGGCGGAAAAGATCAGATCCTGCGCACCGACTTCAGCACACGCATTCATGATTTTTTCCGTGTATTTATACGGCACAGCACCATCGCCACGAACCAGAACCCGCAACTCCGGGTCTGCATCGATTTCCTGTTTGATGCGTTCTTTCACACCCTCGATGCCGTCATCCATTTCGATCGGGCCGACGTAATACACCGGCTGGTCATTGACAATATTCACGGTGATCATGAGTCGCCCGGTAGTGTCGTCCGGCACTTTCGCATACGAAGCGGTCGGAATCTCCACCTTGGGTTTCTCGTCGATGATCTGCGATGCCACGATGAAGAAAATCAGCAGCAGGAAGACCATGTCGATCATCGGCGACATATCGAGTTCGAGATCATCGCCTAAATCTTTTTGTGCAAGTTTCATTCTTTTCCCCTACCTTCTAGGGTTGGAAACAAAAGGATGTTAGTAACTAAATCCGACTTATTCGCCCTTCATTTTTTCCAGCGTAGCCAGATCCATGAAGCTGACCGGTTCTTTACCCGTCTGTAACGCATCGAAGAGATAGCCGATATTCCGACCCAGCGTGGCAAGTGTCTTCTGGAACCCTTTTTTGAAGAAGAAGAAGAAGAACATCGCCGGAATCGCGATAATCAGACCGGTAGCCGTTGTGACAAGAGCCTCACCGATGTTGGCCGCGAGCAGTTCGGGTTTCCCCATCCCCTGCGAACCCATGGTTTGGAAGGCCTTGATCATACCGGAAACCGTACCCAACAGTCCAAGCATCGGGGACGTTGCGCCGATAATCGAGAGGTAGTCAATCGGTTTCATGAGGCGGGACATCTGTTCAACAGATGCTTCTTCCACCGATTCTTTAACTTTCGCGAAATCAATGACCTCTTCGCCGTCGAGGCAACGTTCCAGCCCGGCACCGAATGTGTTGGTGAACATGGAGGGATGCTTGCGGCAGTAAATCAGTGCGGTTTTGCACTTTTTAGACAGCATCATCTTCAGCAGCTCCGGCATCATTTCAGAATGCAACAGCGTTTTCGGACGCAATGAAATAAAGTTCTGGATGATGAGCGCCACCATAAAGAAGGAGAAACCTCCCAACGGCCACATGGCCCATCCGCCTGTTTTAATTAATTGAAGCAGACTTGTCTTCTCAACATTGTCGGCAATTTCCGCGCCCTGCGCAAATGCACTGCCCGCAACAGCGAGTAATGCAATCAGTAAGAGTTTTCTCTTCATACTAACTTCCTCCGTTTCCTATTCAGATTCGTTTTTAGATTCTTCAACTACAGGTGTTTCCACAGATTCTGTCTCATTTGTTGTACCCAGTGTGGCGGAAAGCGCGGATGTGACGCTCGCCATCGGATCGGCCGGCGGCGTTTCTTCTGCTGCTTCCTCTCCCGCTGCGGGTTCCGGTTCTTTGTCAATGACGCCCAGACTCGCGCGGAACTGAGCTGCTTCACCGGCTGTATGAGTGCCTTTATAAATATTTTTCACCTGCCGCGCGGTATTCGCCGCCGAATTGGTTGAACTGGGAATCGTGGAATCGAGATACAGATAAGCACTCAGCATTTCCGCCTGAGGCATCCAGTTCAGGTTATTTCCATGTTCATCAATAATCTGGGTGACGATTTGAAAGGCTTCCTTGGTCTGCTTTTTTGCACGCAGCGTCGCCGCTTTCATAAAGAGTTGACCGACTTCGTCATCAATTCCGCCGACCAGTTCATCCGCTTTTGCAAAGTCGCCTGTATTAATGGCATCCAGCGCAAGCACCACCCGGCCCTCCATCGCCAGTTCATCGTTGCTGCTTCCCATCAGAATTTGCGCGGCCGCGTTTGCTTTTTCCCGATTGCCGACACCGCGGTAGGACTGCATCAGGGCGCTGAAGGCTTTGGTCAGATTATTCTCTACCGTCATATACGGCCAAAACTCTTCCATCACCGGTTCGAGCAGTTCCAGAACAACATCAAATTTCCCGGCTTCGTACGCTGTGGTTACAGCGGTTTCGTCATATTTCGGAAAGAACTCAAGGCTTTTGACTTTAGACGCATCGACCGCAATCACCTGTGTCGATCTATACGGCTGAAACATAATGGTTCCGTTTTCCATTTTCTGGAGAAAGACCCTCGCCATTTTCCCGTTAATCGCTTCAAGTTTCGCGGGAATGCCCGACTGCTCGACCGGAGCGGCTTCCTGAGCGGAAACCGCCATTGCCGAACAGGCAAGTAAGCTGAACAAAATTCGTTTCATTATGCGTTCTCCTCTGTCTCGGTCGCGGCTTCCCCGGATTCATTCATCTCTTCGGAGGCTTCATCCATCTCGTTAGAGGTTTCAGTCATTTCTTCGGGGGTTTCCTCCGGCTCCTCGGGCGCTGCTCCAAAGGCGTTCTGCACATTTTTTGCCTCGTCCGTCTCAACCGAGACAGTAATGTTGGTCGTACCGCCTGTGGCGATGAAAGCGATGATTTCCGCAACCTCTTCTCTTCCGAGCACTTCGCGCGCTTCTTTAGACTGCGGCAGTTTGTTCACATACGGGTCAAACAGCATTGCTCGGTAGGTGTTGCGCATATCGTTGTTCAGTCCCAGTTTTTTCAGTACGCGGGCGGCCGCTTTGTACGCCTCTGCTGCCCAGTAACCGCCGCCGTGGCCCTTGAACTGGAAATAAGTACGCTGATAGTA
>QKFE01000270.1 GCA_003252225.1 Kiritimatiellales bacterium
CCCGACCAAAGCCGAATGGGGCCGTAAAAGCGAAACCGTCCCCTACTACTGGCGTTTGATGCGCCGCGCCAACGAAGCGAAAGGCGAATCCGGCGACGAATGGGTCTGGTCCGAGCAGATCAAGTTTTTCGAGCTTTGGTCCGACGTCGAAGGAACCCGCGTTTTAACCCGCACCGAAAACACCGATATTCAGACCGATGCCTTCATCTTCCAAAACCGCGCCTATCTGATTTTGAACAACCTCGACACCAAAGAACGCTCCGTTCAGCTCAAAATGCCCCAACCGGAAAACAATCCCGTCAAACAGGTGAAAACCAAAATGCTCTATCTCGACGGCGATGCCCCCAAACTCGACATCGACAAAGGGCTCGGTGTGGGCAAAGAAATCCAACTGCCCCCCGAAGCCACGGCAATTATCGAATACACCTTCCGGAAACCGCTCAAACTGAAAGGCCGCGTATCCGAAAAGAAAGTTTTCGCCGACACCTACCTCCAGCCCATCGAAGCAAACCGGCCGATCATTTTTAACATTCCAAACGTTGAAACGGCCAAATCCGGCAAAGCCGCCCTGCGCCTCGGAATCGGCCGTGATCACGGCTACGAACGCTTCCCCGCCGTCCAAATCAACGGAACCGAAATCGACGTCCCTCAAAACTATCGCGGTGACGACACACAAACCGACCGCGACCGCTTTTTCGGACTGCTCGAAATTCCCGTCCCCTACGAACTCATTCAACCCGCCAACACCGTCACCGTCACCTTCCCCGACACCAACGGCCACGTCAGCTCCGCCGCCCTGCGCATCATCCATCCCGTCGAAATCAAAAAAACACCGTGACCATCAGCGCAGCACCCCAAAATTCAGCATTTACAACAACACTCCGAAGAGTACGCTGAAAAACACGGATGGACATGGATAACCAATGGATATACGGCAATTATTCCGCTCACTTCATGGGTGCTTCCCGCTTTTTCTCTATCTTGTTGAAACATCCGTGTTTGTCCGCGTTCATCCGCGGTTCATTTCTGTTTCGAGGATTAGAGCACATTGGGGTTCATTTGGCGCATGGTTCGGCAACCTGCGTACGGACAGGGGTGTATGTATGAAAAGTATTTTTCCGGAGCTGACGGAACGGAAGCTGACGAGGCACGATGAAATTGCGCCGGGGGTTTTTGTGATTGGGTTTGAGCGCAGACACGTTTTTATTCCGGGGCAGGCGGTTAAGCTGGGAATTGACGCGGAAAATCCGCCGCGGATTTACAGCATTTGCTCCGGCCCGGCTGACGGGGAAATCTGCATTCTGTTCAATGTTAAAGAGGGCGGTTTTCTGACGCCGAAACTGGCCGGAATGAAACCCGGCGATTCCGTTTTTGCGTCGGCGCCGTACGGCACGTTTCTGGGCACGGAAGATCCGGCGTGGTGGATTGCGGCCGGAACCGGAATTGCGCCTTTCCGGTCGATGATCCGGGCGAGGCGGACGGCGGGTAAAACACTGGTGCACGGCGTCCGGCATGTAAACCAGTTCTATTTTGAAACTGAATTCCGCGAAGCGCTCGGCGACCACTATTTCCGGTGCTGTTCGGCGGAAAAAACACCGGGTGTTTTTCCGGGCCGGGTTACTGCTTTTCTCGAAAACCAGCCCGATTTGCCGGCGGAAAACAAATACTTCATTTGCGGACAGGCCGCGATGGCGGTGGAAACGCGCGATGTTCTGATCAGTAGAGGTATTCCCTTTACGAACATCATCACGGAAATCTATTTTTAGGCATGGAAACAAAAACCCCTCTATTCGGAAAAACGCTCGCCGAGCTGCAGACGCTGACGGCGGAATACGGCCTGCCCAAATTCACCGCGAAGCAGATGGCCGACTGGCTTTATTGCAAACCGGTTCAATCGATCGATGAAATGACCAACCTTTCCAAAAAGGCGCGCACCGTTTTAAATGAAAAGCACTCGTTCGGTTTAACTGATCCGGTTGACACCAAAACGAGTTCCGACGGCACGAAGAAATATCTGTTTCCGGCCGGACGCGGTAAATTCATCGAAACCGCGATGATTCCGTTCAACGACCGTAAAACGGTCTGTGTTTCGTCGCAGGTCGGCTGCAAAATGGGGTGCCTTTTCTGTATGACCGGAAAGCAGGGTTTTCAGGGTCAATTGACCGCCGGGGAAATCGTCAACCAGATCCGCAGCCTGCCCGAATACGGCGAAATCACCAATATTGTTTATATGGGCATGGGCGAACCGTTCGATAATTTGGACGAGGTTTTTAAAAGCGTCGAAATTCTGACCTCCGACTGGGGCTTTGCGATGAGCCCGCGCCGGATCACCGTTTCATCGATCGGTATTCTTCCCGGAATGATCCGCTTTTTAAATGAGTGCGAGGCGCATCTGGCGATCAGCCTGCACACCCCTTTTCACGAAGAGCGGCAGCAGCTGATGCCGGTACAGATTGCCTACCCGGTTGAACAGGTGATCGCCGAGCTGAAAAAGTATGATTTCAGCGGCCAGCGCCGCGTTTCGTTTGAATACATCGTTTTCGGCGGAATGAACGATACGCCGAAACACGTCAAAGAGCTCGCCCGCCTGCTTTCGGGGCTGAAATGCCGGGTTAATTTAATTCGCTTCCACCCGGTTCCGGGAACCCCGCTGAAAGGCACCGATGAAGGGACGCTACAGGAATTCAAGGATGCGCTGAATAAAAAGGGGATACTGACCACCATCCGCGCTTCCCGCGGTTTGGACATCGACGCCGCCTGCGGCCTGCTTTCGACCAAGGCGCTCCTGAAACAGCCGTGATTTTGCGGCCAATCGCTTTTGGACTTTGATCTAAAAAATAGCGCCCGGTTGCTTTCCGGCACCTGCCATGCTATTACCTATTAAATTTTCTTAATATAAGAGCATACGAGGAGAGTAATGAAATGAACCGCTGTTTTCTCATCCTGTTGACCGCAGCAATCGGCCTGTCGTGCCGGGCCGCGTATAAAATCGATAGCAAAATCGGCAAAGACAAACTGGGCGAAATCAGCCAGTTGGCCATTGACCGGGACAACGCCGTATGCGCGCTGGAACTCAACGGAAAAATCACCTGCTTTCAAGCCGACGGCTCCGTTAAATCAGTCATTGAAACCGGCCTGGAAAATACGACGGCATTCACCGTCTCCCCCAATGGAAACTTCCTTGTTTTTTCCACGCAGACCGAAATGAAAAAGATTAAATCCGGCGCCCGTATGCGCACGGTGGCGGTATCGGTCGGCGTCGAAATGGCTGAATTTGATCCCGCCGGAAAAAAAATCACCGCCCGAAAACTTCCGCAGCTCACCTCGGCAAAAGCGGCAAAACTGGTGAACGGAAAGCTGGTAGTGGCGGATCTCTCGGCCAATTCGCTGGTATTTCTCGATCCGGAAACCGGCGAAGAGACCGCACGCGTCAAAAAGGAGTTGCGTCTCTGCTGCGGTATTTTCGATTTCTGCACTGCTCCGGATAACACGGTGGCCGTATCGAATCTGGGCGCCTTCAAAGTTCAGCGTTTTGACACGGACGGAAATCTGGTTTCGGAGTTCGGCAAACGCGGGCGGGATCTCAACGATTTTCAGGGCTGCTGCAACCCCGTCAGCGCCGCCTATCTGCCGGACAACCGGATACTCACCGTTGAAAAGGATCCGACCCGCATAAAAATCTACGATGCAGACGGTAAAAATGCGGTTCAGATTAAAGGCGTTGAGGAGCTGGTGCAGGGATGCAGCTTTATTCCGTCGGCCGTCGACCAAAACGGCAATATCTATCTGGCAGCCAACACCAAAGGGTACATCGTAAAATGCGCCCCCTGATTCACCTCCTTTTTTCCGCCGGACTCACCCTGCTTCTTGCGGGCTGCGCCGCCCCGGAAAAAGACGGCCCGGTATCCCTGAAAATCGCGGTTAACGATATTTACTGCACCCAAACCGCCTGCTTCTGCGTTCACGATGTCGCCGCCCGCGACTACGCCGAAATACTCGAAAAACTGCACCGCAATTTCGGTATCGACCTGCAACTGGATTATTTCATTGAACCCTATCAGCTCGAAGAAGCCGTTCTGACCGGAAAATATGACGGCGTACTCAGCAAACCCTGGTTTGTCCTGCGCCTGCAAAAACAGAACGGCGCCGACTATCTCCGGGTGGCCGATATTCTCGATCCGAATAATAACCGCTGGCTCGCCGGCATCGTGATTGTTCCAACCAACTCCCCGATCCGAACGCTGGACGAACTGAACGGTAAACACGTTTTCATCGGAGAATCTGACGCCTATGAAAAGCATTTTGCCGCCAAACGGCTTTTCCAAGAGAAGGGTATTAAACCGGCAGCGATCGAAACCAAAGCAAGCTGCAGCGAAAACATCGGGGTATTGCTCGACGGCAAAGCCGATGCCGCCGTGATCAGCGATTATGCCCTGTCGGCCGACTGCGCAGTCGATTTTGCCAAACCGGGCGATTTCCGGATTCTGGCGCACACCGAAAAAATACCGCTCACTTCACTGATGATCGACCGGAACCGAATAGACCCTCAGACCGTTGCAAAACTCAAAGATGCACTGAACCGCCTCTCCGGAAAGGCGGCCGGCGCAGACCTGCTGGGTAACGGTTTCGTTGAACCCGCACCGTGGAATCCGCCGGAACTGGAGGCGCCGTAATGGAACGCAGAAACTTTCTTCGCGTCGGCGGCCAGCTGACGGGGGCCGCGCTGCTCGCGACAGCCGCCGCGCGTATTTTTTCCCCGCCGAATGAGGATGCGGAATTCATCGCTCAGGGACGCCGGTTTTGCTGGCAGATTGATCCGGAAAAATGCCGCTATTGCGGAATCTGCGAAACCGCCTGTGTCCGCAAACCATCTGCGGTCAAAGCGCTGAACGACCAGAAAAAATGCTCCAACTGCGTCGTCTGCTACGGACATATCACCGACACCCATATCGAATCCGAAAAGATCGACCGCGAAGGAACCCGCGTCTGTCCCTATAATGCGGTGCTGCGCAAAAATTTCAGCGGCGGAGCGGACGGTATGTTTCTCTATTCCCACGACCAGTCCAACTGCGTCGGATGCGCCAAATGCGTCAAACGCTGCAACGAACGCGGAACCCAATCGATGTTTCTCGTCATTCGCCCCGACCTCTGCCTGGGCTGTAACGAATGCGCCATCGCCGTCGCCTGCCCGCACAACGCCATTGAACGTATTCCCCGCGAACCGGTTGATGACTATCACGGCGATTACCGGTTCGACACCGCATACATAAACGGAGAAGACGTTTGAAACTTCTTCGCCTGATCCCCTGCCTTCTGCTCCCGTTATCCGGCTTTGCAGTTGAAGACTGCGAACGGCCGCCAACCGCGGAGCTTTCCGAATTCAAGGAGACCTACATTCCGCAGGAATTCAACTGGGAATCCTTCAGCTGGGAAATCGCCGATGTTGCAATCCTTGCCGTTCTGCTGGCCGCCGCGAGCATTCTGTCGGTACGGCACCATCCCAAATGCCGCTTCACCGCCATGAGTGTTTTCGCCCTGCTCTATTTCGGCCTCTTTCGCGGCGGCTGCATCTGCCCCGTCGGGGCAACCGCCAATTTTTTCATCGGCCTGACCCGCCCGGAACTGATCGGAAAAACCGTTGCGATCCTCTTCCTGCTGCCCCTGCTCACCGCCTTCTTTTTCGGCCGCGTTTTCTGCTCCTCGGCCTGCCCGATCGGAGCAGTTCAGCATTTACTATCCCGCAAAACAGGCTATCAACTCCCCAAACGCCTCAACCGGATTCTACAGTTCATTCCTTTCGCCCTGCTCGCCGCAACCGTCTGGGGCGCGCTGCGCAGCGGTATTTTTCTGGCCTGTAGGCTGGACGTTTATAAGCCCCTGTTTTTCACCGGCCACGTCTGGATCGGCCAGCTTCTCAATACCATGCAGGGAACCCTGACTGAACCGCGCATTCTGCTGATCGGCGATACGGCGGCTTGGCTCATGCTTGGCTTCAGTCTGGCACTCGGCGTTTTTGTGCCCCGGCCTTTCTGCCGGTTTGCCTGTCCCTACAGCGTGTTGCTGGGCTTCTTTGCATACATCGGCCTGCGGCGGCGTTCGATTGATCCGGCCAGTTGCTTCTCCTGCGTTCAATGCACCAAAACCTGCCCGGCACAGGCCATATCCGCCGACTTCAAAAAACGCACCGTAACGGTTTCAAACTTCCACTGCATTCAATGCGGCCGATGCGACGAAACCTGCAAATCCGACTCTTTACAAACGCCCTCCCCCTACCCCGAAACCCGCTTTCCGAACATCGGCAAAAGTAACGTATTGCCTCACCGATTAAAGTCAAAGTCGGCAGAGCCGGAACCAAACATTCAGACAAGATCATGCGATGACAGGATAATATTCCAAACCAACCCCATTCATCCGTAATCATCCTGTCATTCCATCATCCTGTCTTTGTAAAAACCCGCCGCCGCGAAGCATAATTTTCGAAGGAAATAGTGCCGAAGGCACGGTTCAACAGGATCGGATTTGAATGGCGAGGCACTAATCAGGAAAACGGCAACCGGAAAAAGGCGCACAAAATGATCATATTCTACCATCACATTATGAAATTATAATATTTTGTTATTTGCCTTTATTTTCTCTTGTGACGGTGTATTTTAGAAAACATGAAACCATGCAACCTCGAGATCTTTGAACGGCAGGCGGACTTATACCAGACCATGGCCAACGCCAAACGGCTGGCCATTGTTGAGCTGCTGAGTCACGGCGAGCGCTGCGTCGGCTCCATCGCTGAAACGCTCGATGTTTCCGTCAGCGCAATCAGCCAGCACCTCCGGAACATGAAGGATAAAAATATCGTCGTAACCCGCAAGGATGCCCAAACCGTTTACTACCGCTTAAAGAACCCCAAAATTATCGAAGGCTGCCACCTCGTCCGCGAAATCCTGCTCGAAGAGATGGAAGCGCAGGGGCGCCAGGCGCGTAATTATGACGAAGATTCCGTGTTGACCAATTAACCCCCAACCGCTGGAGAAACCATGAGCGAAGAAAAACCGAACCTCGAAGAAATGATCAAACAGCTCACCGCCCGCGTGGACGAGCTGGAAGAAAACGCCCCCGGCGACAACCTCAGCCTCGGTGTGATCAGCGGCGATCTGGACTATACCATCGCCACATTCATCATTGCCCTCGGAGCGGCCGCTTACGATATGCAGGTGGATCTGTTCTTCACCTTCTGGGCCATCGCTTCGCTGCGCGATCCGAAGAAAAAAGTGAAGAAGGATTTCCTCGGGAAAATGTTCGGGGCCATGCTGCCGGCCAGCTCAAAAAAACTGCCGCTCTCTAAAATGCAGATGATGGGTATGGGTCCGCCGATGATCCGTTCCGTCATGAAAATGCACAAAGCCAAATCGCTCGAAGAACTGATGAAAGAAGCCGCCGAATTCGGAGTCCGCATCCACGTCTGCACGATGTCGATGGACGTTATGGGCATCAAAAAAGAAGAGCTGATTGATTATCCCCACATGGACTTTGTCGGCGTCGGCAGTTTTGTCGATATGTTCCAGAACTCGAAACAGTGCTGGTTCATGTAATTCATTTAGAAAAAACCAACCAAGGAGATCCATCATGAGCGAAGAACTCAAAGCATTAGACGTAGCAGTAGAAGTGGACGCGCGCGGAACCGCCTGCCCGGGCCCGCTGCTGGAAGCCAAACGCGCGATTGCCGACTGCCCGGACGGCGGCGTTATGTGCATCCTCTCATCCGACGAAGGCACCATCATTGACGTGCAGCGCTGGAGCAAAAAGATGAAGCATGAATACCTCGGAGATTATGAAGACGACGGGTACTGGCGCGTCTTTATGAAGAAAACCGCCTAACGTTTCCTTCAGTTTACGGTTATTGGTTACTCGTTATCAGTGACCAATAACCGGACCGCATCAACAACTGATAACCGAGAACGAATAACTGACAACTGGGGTTTTCATGAAAAGCAAAGAACCCGAACCTAAAATTCTGGTCTTTTCGACCAACAGCATTTCCGATCCGGGCATTGATCTGGCCGGCAGTGCGCATATGCACTATTCCACCGCCGTGCAGGTCATCCCCCTGCCCTGTTCCAGCGGCGTCAAACCGTCGTGGATCGTTCATGCCATCGAAAAAGGATTCGACGGGGTTTTCGTTGCAGGCTGCGGCGGTGACTGCGCCTTTTTGTCCGACTGCACTCCGCGCACCAGCGCCGTCATCAAACAGGCGCAGGAACTGATGAAGGAAAACGGCATCAGCCCGAAGCGGCTTAAAATGTCGGGGCTCTGCTCCGTCTGCGCCGATAATTTTGTGGCGCACATGAACAACTTCCAGGCTGAACTCAGAAAGCTGGCTGAAAATGAGTGATAAAAACAATCTCGACTATGACGTAATGGTGGTCGGCGCGGGCACGGCCGGAATGGAGGCCTCTCTCTCGCTGGGCGACATGGGCTATAAAGTCCTGCTCGTCGAAAAACAGCCGAGTATCGGCGGGCGCACGATTCTGCTCTCCAAAGTATTCCCGACGCTCGACTGCGCAAGCTGTATTTCCACGCCGAAAATGGCCTCCAGCGCGCACCACCCGAATATCACCCTGATGACTTACAGTGAAGTCGACGGCATCACCAAAAACGCCGACGGCTCTTTTCACGTCAACCTGCACAAGAAACCGACCTATGTCGATCAGGTCACCTGCACCGGCTGCGGCCAATGCGCCACCGCCTGCACCGTGCCGCTTCCGGACGAATATAATTACAACATGATTGCGCGCCGCGCTGCACATATCCCCTTTCCGCAGGCCGTTCCGAAAAAGGCAGTGATCAGCCGCGGCGGACAGGCCCCCTGCATGCACACCTGCCCGGCGGGCGTAAAACCGAGCGGATTCGTTTCACTGGTTCGTGCCGGGAAATATGAAGAAGGCTTCAAACTTCATCTCGCCGATGCGCCGCTCGTCGGCAGCCTCAGCCGCGCCTGCTACGCCCCCTGCGAAGGCGAATGCACCCGCGACGAAATGGAAGGCTCCGTCAATATCCGCGCCATTAAACGCTTTATGGTCGACTGGTATTATGAACGCCATCCGGAACCGGATTACGGCCCGGTTGAAAATCAGCTCGACACCAAAGTGGCCGTTATCGGCTCCGGCCCCGGCGGACTGACCGCGGCATTCCACCTCGCCAAACAGGGCCATCAGGTTACGGTATTCGAAGCCGAAGCCCATGCCGGCGGTATGCTGCGCCACGGAATGCCGGCCTATCGCATGCCGAACGAACTGCTCGATCGCGACATTAAAAATATCACCGCCCTCGGCGTGGAAATCCGAACCAATACCCGCGTCGAAAGCATCGCTTCACTCAAGGAACAGGGATTCGATGCGGTATTCACCGGTGTCGGCAACCAGAACCCGCGCATTATTCCCATCACCGGCAATAATCTCGCGGACGTTACGGACTGCATGAAGTTTCTGAAAGAGACCAACGTCGGCGATGAACTGCCCGACATTGAAGGAAAAGATTTTGTGGTGCTCGGCGGCGGAAACGTTGCGTTCGATGTTGCGCGCGCCGCAGTCCGTATGGGTACCAAAAGCGTCTCCATCGTCTGCCTCGAAGCAAAAGATAAAATGCCCGCGCATGGCTTTGAAGTACGCGAAGCCGAAGAGGAAGGCGTCAGGCTTTATACCGGCGTATCTTCCAAACGCATCTTCAAAGGCGACTCCGGCAAAAGCATTCTTGAGGTGCTGAACGTCGCCTCCATCGAATTTGATGACAAAGGGCGGACGACCGGATTCACCACGGCAGAGGGAACCGAACAGCAGATTCCGGCCGATGTGGTTGTTATGGCGGTCGGCCTTTCCCCCAGCACCCTCCCGTTTGAAAACGAGCTGGAGCTTAACGGCAATAAAACCATCAAAACCGATGACCAGACCTTGCAGACCTCCGACCCGATGGTCTTTGCCGGCGGCGACGCTGTACTCGGCCCGTCGATTATCTGCGAAGCGATGGGACAGGGCCGTAAGGCGGCATTCTACATCGACCGCTTCCTTAAAAAAGAACCGCTTGATGTTCCGTTCGATTCCGATCTCGAAGTGGCCGACAAAAAAGCCATCGTCGCCTGCTCGGGCAAATGTTCCTGCATTAAGCCGACGGCCATCCGCGAACACGAACCGAAAAAACGTATCCAGAGTTTCGAGCCCTACGAAGAAACCATGACGGAAGACGAAGCCCGTGCATCGGCTAACCGATGCCTCGGCTGCGGAGAGTGCTCCCAGTGTCAGGAATGCGTAAACGCCTGTCCGGCGAACTGCATCAATTTCAACATGAAAACGGATCGCATGGAAATGACTGTCGGCTCGGTGATTGTTTCAACCGGCTATGAAATTCTGGATCCGGCCGGAAAGGAACTGATGGGCTACGGGAAATACCCGAATGTGATTTCCGGCCCGCAGATGGATCGGCTGCTGGCGCCGACCCGCCCGTATAACGGCGTACTGCGGCCTTCGGACGGGAAAGAGCCGGAAAGCATTGCCATCGTGCTCTGCAACGGTTCGCGCGACCACACGGTGTGCAATCCGCTCTGCTGCCGCATCGGGTGCATGTATTCCGCCAAACACGCCCAGCTGGTTATGGGCGCGCTGCCGCTGGCCGACGTGACAATTTATTACATCGACATCCGCGCTTTCGGCAAAGGCTACGACGAGTTTTACGAACAGTCGAAAGGCATGGGCGTTCAATATACCAAGGGCAAAGTGGCCCGTATCGAAGAGATCGAAGGCGGCAACCTGCGTGTCCATTATGAGGACATGGAAGGCGAAGGCGGAATACAGACCGCCGAACACGATATGGTTGTTCTGACTGTCGGGTTCCTGCCGAACCTTGAATCGCTGAAGCTTTATAAAGGCGGCGAAGTTGAAACCGACCCGTTTGCCTACATCCGGGAACCGGATGCAACGGCCCAGCCCGGGCGAACAAATATCGCCGGACTTTTTGCCGCCGGCACGGTAATCGGCGCGCGCGATATTCCGGACACCGTTCTCCACGCCTGCGCTTCATCCGCGCAGGCCGCAGGCTATATCGAAAAATTGAGGAAGGCATAATGAATACAGGAAAAAGAAGAATCGGTGTCTTCATCTGCCACTGCGGCGGAAATATTTCGGACTATGTCGATGTGGCCCGGGTGGCCGAAGCGGTTGCAGAAGAGCCGGGCGTGGTGGTTTCAAAAAACCACATGTTCACCTGCTCAGATTCAGCGCAACAGGAGATGATTGACGATATCCGCGAGCAGAAACTCGATGGATTGGTGATCGCCTCCTGCTCGCCCAAGCTGCATATGTTCACCTTCCGCGGCATGGCGGAACGCGGCGGTATCAACCAATATCAGTATGTGCATGTCAATCTGCGCGAACAGTGCTCGTGGGCGCACACGAATGACAAAACCGGCGCAACGGAAAAGGGCATCGCGCTTGTACGGGCCGGGATTGCAAAGGCGGCGCTTTCCACTCCGCTCACCGCGCTGCGTGTCGATACCACACCGAAGGTGCTCGTGATCGGCGCCGGGATCAGCGGCCTGCGCGCCGCGCTGGCTCTTTCGGATATGGGCCTTTCTGTATTTGTAGTCGAAAACCAGAAGGAAGCCGGAGGAGCGGTTAAAAACTGGGGCCGAATGGGGCCGGATAATCAGCTTGGCCGCGATATCGTGCGCAAGCTGCTCGATGAAGTAAACACCCGCGAAAACATTATGCTCTATACCGATGCCGAGATGGTTGAAAAAAGCGGTTATATCGGTGACTTCAAGGTAACGCTCCGTATCGGCGGAAATGAAACCGTGAACCTGCAGGTCGGCGCGATGATTGTGGCGACCGGATTCGACCCCTATGAACCCAAAGAGGGTGAATTCGGTTACGGCCTCGACGGCGTGGTCACTCTTCCGCAGTTCCGCGACGCTGCCGACGGGCAGGAAGGCCCGCTGGAATACAACGGGAAGCCGGTGAAAAATGTGGTGTTTATTTACTGCGTCGGCAGCCGTCAGAAAAAGAGTGCAGCCTGTCCGGCTCCGAACGCCTATTGCTCGCGCTATTGCTGCAACGCCGGCACCCACATGGCGCTCTGCCTCGAAGACCGGCCCGGCGATTTGAACCAGTATCATCTTTACCGGGATATCCGCACGTACGGCCATAACGAAACCATTTATGAAGAGGCCCGCAACCGCGGCGCCGTATTTATGAAATATGCCGATGACGATGCGCCGACCGTTGAAAAAACCGCGGATGGACTTGTGGTCAAAGTGAAGGATCAGCTCCTCGGCGGAGAGGAAGTCGAAATACCGGCGGATCTCGTGATATTGGTCACCGGAATGGTTCCGCGTAAAAATGAGACGCTGATGAACCTGCTGAAACTGCCGGTCAGTAAAGACGGATTCCTGAACGAAATTCACATCAAACTGCGCCCCGTTGAAACCGTTATCGACGGTGTATTTATCGCCGGTTCCGCACAGAGTCCGAAAACGATGGCCGAAAGCGTCGGCTCCGCGTTGGCGGCCGTCAGCAAAGCCGGCGGACTTCTGATGAAAGGGTATGTCGATCTCGAACCGCTGGTGGCCAAGGTGAATACCGACAAGTGCCAATGGTGCGACGCGTGTCTGAAAGCCTGCCCCTACGGCGCGATTGAACGAACCAGCTGCGACGGAAAAGAGGTTGCGTTGGTGATTCAGTCGCTCTGCAAAGGCGAAGGCGCCTGCGTACCGGTCTGCCCGTACGGGGCGATCGATGTGGAGGGATATACCGATGAACAGATCACGGCGATGATTGATGCCTGCAGCAGAGAGGTGGTGAGTGCGTGAGCGCGATACGAAGAGATATGCGCGAAGTGATGCGCGATGAAATGATTATGCGCGACCGCATCATCGCGGTCATTCAGGAGGAACCGAAGACCGTGCCGGAAATCGCCGAAGCCATCGGTGCCCCGAATCATGAAACGGTCTGCTGGGTGATGGCAATGCGCCGCTACGGCATGATCGAAGAGGTCGGCCGCCCCGATGTGGACGGCTATTTTAAATATGAATACAAGGAACCGGAGGAGGAAACCCATGCCTAAGGTATCCCCCAAACTCGCGTCGGCCGTAAAATGTTCCGACGAATTCAACGCAGAAGCCTGCATGCACTGCGGCATCTGCACCGCCGTCTGCCCGATGGGTTACGAAATCCTGCCGCGCAAACTGTTCCGGTATGTCCAGATCGGACTGGAAGATAAAGTCCGGGAGCATGTTTCCGATATTTATTCCTGCCTGCTTTGCGGTATGTGTGCGGAAAACTGCCCCGCCAAAGTCAACATCGCCGACAACGTGCGGTTCCTGCGCAAATACATTAACGAAAACGAATTCAACCTTTCATAAGGAGCAGCCATGCCATTGCCGACGAAAGACATTCTGGGAATTCTGGCCGACAACCTGAATAAGCGTAAAAGCGTCCTGCCGATCTCTGCGGCAACCGCCACGCGCTGGGCCAAAGGACTGGATATTCCAAAAAGCGGGAAAACCATCCTTTACACCGGACACATGTATCAGCTCATTCCGATCATCGACGCCATGGCCGGACAGATGGCCAAATTTGAAGACGCGCCGATCACCAAATATTTCGGCCTCGGCCGTAACGTAAACAAGTTCGTCAACATGACGGCGTTTATGGGCATGATGGCCTCGAAGGACGAACAGAAGGATTACGACCGCATGCTCCGCAACATTGCCCTGCTGCTCAAAAAAGCCGGCGTTGATTTCGGCTACCTTTATGGCGAAGAGCTCTATTCCGGCGCGCTGGTTTACGACGAAGGGCTCGACGGCGCATTTGCGGCGCACGCAAAACGGGTTTTCGGCCTGTTCAAAAAGCACGGTGTTTCAACGGTGATTACGGTCGATCCGCATACTACCCACACCCTGCGCAGCATCTACCCGAAATATATCCCCGATTTCAACATCGAGGTGAAAAGCTATCTGGAAGTGCTGGCCGAAAGCGGCATTAAACCGACCGGCGAAACCGGAACCGAACTCACCCTGCACGATTCCTGCGTCTATGCCCGCCACGAAAATGTGGTCGATCAGCCGCGTGAACTGCTGAAACGGGCGGGCGCCAAAACCAATACACCGGCGCTCTGCGGAAAAAATACGCACTGCTGCGGCGGCCCGCTCGAATCGCTCTTCCCCGCCGAATCGCACCGTATTGCGAACAACCGCGCCGAACAGCTGAAAGAGAGCGGAAGCAATGTCGCAACAATGTGCCCCATCTGCCTCGTCAGCCTCCGCAAAGCCGCCAAAGGAACCATCAAGGTGAACGACCTTTCCGACACGCTCGCCAAAGCATACGGCATTTAAAAAAAACAGATAAGGCGGTTTCATCGAAACCGCCTTGTTCGTTTCCGGCGCTTTCATCGAAAGCGCCCTACCGGTGACAGCCGAAAATATTCTAGAACGTGTAAGTAACCCCCATCGTCAGCGAATTCTGATACATGCTGATTTCTGTGCCGGCACCCATTCCGCCCATTGCGGCCATGTCTGCGCCGTTCGCTGTAACCGAGTTTTCAAACGCGTGAATATAAGCCAGATGGGCGGCCCATTTTTCCCATACATACGAAGCGCCGCAGGCGGCATGTGTTTCCATGATGGCCGGGAAAAGCGCGTTGCTGAATGCGTTGTTTTCATCAATCGGGGAATTGCCGTACGAAACACCGGTGCGGAGCGTGAAGGCCTTGGTTACCGACCAGGTGATACCGGCTTTGACAATATGCTGGTCGTCCCAGCCGAACTGGTCACCCAACGTATCCAGTTGGCTCCATCCCAACCAACGGTAGTCGAGCACGAGCTCGACATTGTCGAGCACGTTATACGCCGTGCCTAACGTCAATTGCTGCGGAAGATTCATGGAATCGGGGAGAATGGTGCTGTATTCACTGAAGCTCCCCATGAACTGCTCGGACATGTAACTGCCGGCGACCGCCATGCGTCCGAAATGGTAAGTTGCACCGATGATCGCGCCGCCGCCATATGCGGTATCCCATTCGCCGGACTCAAATCCAGCGCCGTTAAACATGTCGGTCCGGAAACGGGACATCACGAAAATCGGACCGGCACCCAGACTTAAACCGCTGTCTCCAAATTTATACGCATATGTTGCAGTCATTTTCCCGATGGAAAGCTCCGTCATTTTGTCGCCCATGTTCTGCGGATTGATTGTTGGAGGGAACGCGGACATATCGCCGATACGGCCATAATCATAATCAACGCCCATTCCGCTGGTGCCGTAAAATCCGACGCCAAAAAAGCCGTTTTCACCGTGGCAGCAGCCGAAGGATGAACTCAACGACGGAATAACAAATGAGGAATCATCCTCCTGACGCCCTGCTCCGCCGCTCACCGTTGAATCCATTGTCCGAACCGGTGAAAAAACCTGAAACGAGGCATCAACCCCCATCTCAACATCGGTCAAGCCGGCCGGATTCAGAATCAGCCAGGTTGAATCTTTTGCGGAGGCCACCCCGGCTCCTGCGGTTCCCTGCTGAACCGGCCCAATCCCGATCAGGTTGATACCTTCCGTAGCATAGAGTTGGGTGGTTAAAGCCGCAGCGGCCGCTGCTGTTGTAATCAGACGTTTTTTCATCCCCTGTTCCTTCCTTGGTAAATGGCGGACTGTGTTTACACCTATAAGGCATATAAAGCACGGATCGCGCGCGTTTTCAAGCCGGAACATGCTAATATTAAAATATCTTATTTCTTCATAGTAATATAACAATACCCGTATTTACATTCAGACAGAGAACCGGATGAAATTCCGGCGAGTTTGGGCGGACAAATATTTCCGATAAATTTGATTGGATAAATATGAAAATATCATAATGTTTGGCCTCATTCTTCAGGAGATTCTATGGTAAAAGAAGAAAGAGATATGGCTGCAGAGGTGCTCAAAGCGATGGCCCACCCGGTCCGTTTGGGGGTGATTGAGGTGCTGGCGAACGGCGAGCGGACGGTAACCGAGCTTTATGAAGAGCTGGGCTGCAGCCAGTCGATGATGTCGCAACAGCTGAAAATCCTCTGCCAGCAGAAGCTGGTGGAAATCCGCAAAGAGGGTACGCAGAAATACTGCAGCCTCTGCAACCGGGATTTTCTCAAGGTTTTCACCTGCATGCACAAACATCTGCGTGAATTTTTAAACTTTCAGGACTGAACGTCCTGTTTTTTTCGGTCAAATATTAAATTATCATTATCTTAGCATATACATAACTAAAAAGGTCGTTTAATGAATACGAGTAAACTGGTCATTATTGGGGGCGTCGCGGGCGGCGCCAGCTCGGCCGCCCGGGCAAGACGTCTGGACGAAAACGTGGAAATCATTCTGTTCGAGCGCGGGCCGGACATTTCCTTCGCCAACTGCGGCCTGCCCTACCACATCGGCGGCACGATTTCCGAGCGTGAAAAACTGCTGGTCACCACCCCGGAAGCCATGACGGCTAAATATAATTTCGACATCCGCACTCAAACCGAAGTGCTCTCCATTGACGCGGATAAAAAGGAGGTTATCGCTAAAAACCTCAAAACGGGTGAAGAATACACTGAATCATACGACAAACTGATTCTCAGCCCCGGAGCCGCCCCGGTTCGTCCGCCGATTCCGGGCATTGAAAACCCGAACGTAATGAGCCTGCGCAACCTACAGGACATGGATCGTATCATCGATGCACTCGACGGCAAAAAACGCGCCGCCGTGATCGGCGGCGGCTTCATCGGTCTCGAAGTGGCCGAAGCCCTGCGAGAAATCGATGTTCAAACCTCGCTGATTGAACTGGCTCCTCAGGTAATGGGTCCGGCCGACCCGGAAATGACCTGTCCACTGAATCAGGAACTACGGCTTTTCGGTGTTGATCTGCGCCTGAAAACCTCGGTAACTGAATTTAAAGAGATCGAAGACGGCGTCAAACTCGTTCTAAGCGACGGATCCAGCCTGTCCGTGGATGTCTGCATTCTGGCGATAGGCGTCAAACCGGAAATCAAACTGGCGGTTGAAGCCGGACTGGAAATCGGCACCACCGGCGGCATTAAAGTTGACGACCGTATGAAAACCTCCAACGACAGCATCTACGCCGTGGGCGATGCCGTTGAAATTACCGATTTTGTGACCGGCCGGCCGGCGCTGGTTCCGCTCGCAGGCCCGGCCAACCGTCAGGCCCGTATTGCCGTGGACAACATCTACGGCCGCAACAGCACCTATAAAAACACACAGGGCACATCCATCTGCAAGGTCTTCAATATGGCGATTGCCATGACGGGTCTCAGCGAAAAAGCCGCCAAACGCGCCGGGATTCCCTATGAAAAGATTTACGTCCACCCGAGCAGCCACGCCGGCTATTACCCGGGCGCGCACCCGGTGAGTTTCAAACTGCTCTTCAACCCGGAAACCGGTAAAGTGCTCGGTGCTCAGGCGGTCGGCGCCGACGGCGTCGATAAACGCATTGATGTGATCGCAACCGCGATCCGCGCAGGACTGACCGTATACGACCTGGCCGAACAGGAACTCTGCTATGCCCCGCCGTTCGGCTCCGCCAAGGACGTGATCAACTATGCCGGCTTCGTGGCTTCCAACGTCGTGGACGGCGAGAGCAGAATCTTCCATGCGGAAGACGCTTTGAACCCGCAGGAAAACCAGAAACTGATCGATGTGCGCAACCACGAAGAGGTGGAGCTCGGCACCATTGAAGGCGCAAAAAATATTCCGCTTCCGACCATCCGCGAGAACCTCGACAAATTCTCAAAAGAAAAAGAGTACCTGATCTTCTGTCAGGTCGGTCTGCGCGGCTACCTCGCCTGCCGGATTCTGGAACAGCACGGCATCAAATGCCGCAATCTGAGCGGCGGCTACAAAAGCTACATGATGTGGACCAATCAGCAGATTGCCCCCATCCCGGAAAACGAGATCATGACCAACGACACCGGCGAGAAAGAACGCAGCCAGAAAGCGGAACCGAAACCGCCGGTCATTGAAGTGGATGCCTGCGGGCTCCAGTGCCCAGGCCCGATTATGAAGCTTAAGAGTGCGATGGACTCCATCAAGACAGGGGAAGCCCTCAGCATTACCTCAAACGATCCCGGCTTCGCCTCCGATATCCCGGCCTGGTGCAACACCACCGGCAATCATCTGGATAATCTCGAACCGATCAAGGGCGGCGGATTCCGGGCGGTTATCACCAAACGCGGACACACCAACGCATCGGCATCCTGCCAGATACCCGGAGGACCGAAACGATTCACCAACGTGGTGTTCAGCAATGACCTCGACAAAGCCCTGGCAGCGTTCATCATTGCCAACGGCGCAGCATCCATGGGTTATGAAGTGACTCTGTTCTTCACCTTCTGGGGAATTAACATCCTCCGGAAAACCAGCCCGGTTGCCGGAATAAAGAAGACCCCGGTCGAAAAGATGTTTGGCATGATGATGCCGAAAGGCGCCAAGAAACTGGGTCTCTCCCGGATGAATATGGGCGGCATCGGCAAAGCCATGATTGAAGGAATCATGAACAAGAAGAATGTCGACAGCCTGCCGGAGCTGATTGCCGCAGCACAGGCCAACGGCGTTAAACTGGTCGTCTGCTCGATGTCGATGGATCTGATGGGAATTAAGCGCGAAGAACTGATCAACGGCATTGAAGAAGGCGGTGTTGCGATGTATATTGATCACATCGGCGGCAATGCAAACCTGTTTATTTAGGAGGCATTTCCATGAACACAACGATGATTTTCAAGGTGGTTGTGAGTGTGCTGGTCGGCGGTATTCTCGGCGCGGTAACGGGCTATTTCGGTAAATGCTCATCGGGCGCCTGTCCGCTCACCGCCACCCCGTGGCGCGGGGCGGTTTACGGCGCCGTTCTCGGCCTTATTTTCAGTCTTTCACTCAACAAATAACCGGAGGTTAAGTATGAAAAAGTTCCTTATCGGCACATTGCTCGGGATCGCAATTGCGATCATCGGCGGCATTTTTACAATGCCGAAACTCATGCTCCGCGAAAAGGTCAGCCCGCTGGGGTACGAAGAAACGATCAAATACATTGAAAACAAAGTGGATGAAGGCGGCTGGAAGGTTTCCGCCGTTATGCGGCTCGACAAATCGCTGGCAAAGGAAGGGAAGAAAACCCTGCCGGTTGCTTCGCTGAAAATCTGCCAGCCGGATCACGCTGAAAAAGTATTGAACGACGACGATGCCCGTTTGCTTTCCGTGATGATGCCCTGCTCCATCGCTGTCTATGAAAAGGCCGACGGTAAAACCTACATCTCCACCATGAACGCCGCGCTAATGGGCAGACTGTTCGGCGGAACCGTCGCCGAAGTGATGGCCGGCCCCGTGGCGAAAGAAACGGCCGAGTTTGTGAAATTTTGACAGATTATCAGGAATAAAGAATGACACTTAGAAAAACCACCTCGCTCACGACCCTGCTCTCCTTCATTCTTCTGCTGATCACCAGCATCATCCTTTATGTAACCCCGCAAGGAAAAATTGCGCTCTGGGCGAACTGGGAAATGCTGGGGCTCGGAAAAGAGGAATGGGGGGCGCTTCATACCAACCTCGGTATTCTGTTCATTGCCGCCGGGCTGCTGCACACGGTGCTGAACTGGAAACCGATTACCGCATACATGAAAAACAAAGCCCAGCAGATGAAAGTATTCACCGGTGATTTCAATCTGGCGCTGGGGATCACGCTGTTTTCAGCGGTTTTCACCATATTCAAATGGCAGCCCGTTCACAGCATTCAGGTTCTTAATGAACACCTGAAAAACGCCTCAGCCGAAAAATACGGAGAACCCCCGTACGGCCACGCCGAAGCCTCCCCGCTTCGTTCCTTCTGTAAAAAAACCGGAATCGATCCTGACGCAGCACTCGAAAAACTCAACGCAGCCGGGCTGACAGGCATTTCAGCCGACGCCACCGTAGGGGATATCGCTAAAAATAACGGCATGACGCCTCAACAGGTTTACAGCCTCATCCAAACCCCGTCTTCGTCCGGAGAAATGCCGGCCGAACCGGGTTCCGGACTCGGCCGCCGCACAGTCGGGGAAATCTGTGAAAGCTATGGTCTCGACACCGCCGCCATGATTGAGGGTCTGAAATCAAAAGGTATCGAAACGGATGCCGAGTCAAAAATAAAAGAAATCGCCGACGCAACAGGCAGAGATCCGCACGACATCTACGGCCTCATGTTCGAACTCCGGTGACCGCGAAGCCCGCACACATTTTCAGAATAAACTGGAATTTGCGATGCGGATAGCCCACGGTTTCAGGCAGTCTCAGTGATTGGAACTGCCGAACCGGAGCTATTATGGCGCTGAAAAAAACTGTAACACTGACCGCACTGCTTTCATTTATCGCGCTGATCACCGGCGCGGTAATTGCCGTCTGTTTCCGGCTTTGGGAAAGGCTGGCAGTTTTTCACATCAGCCTCAGCATCCTGTTTGGAATCTGCTACATCATCCAAACCGCGCTGGAAATCCGGAAAGAAAACGCCAACAACCGCATCAGCGGAAAAAAGAGAAAATGGCTGACCGTAAATTCCGGCACCGCGATTCTGCTCACCGGCTGGGTGATTCTCGGCTCGCTGCTCAATTGGCCGCCATTCAGTGCGCTCCAGCCTTTGACGAATCCCGCCCAGACGGAATCCGAGCTGCAGAAACTGGCCGAAGCAGAAGCGCCGGAAAAGGAGAGCCGAAAGGAAAAACTTGAACTTCCGGCCAAACCGCCGCGTTTTTACAGCGGAACCCCGCTGAGCAGTCTGTGTAAAAAATACAGCCTCGACACCGAAAAAATCGTCGAAAAGCTGTATAAAATAGGCATTGAGGCGAATCCGGACTGGTCTATCTATAAAATCGGCCAGCAAAATGACATGAAATCCGCCGCCGTTTACGACGCCATTTATCGGGTGAAGTAGCTGAAACGTGACGTTGAGACGTGATTCGCTCGGCACTCACTACGGCGTTGCCAAAGTGATCACGAATCACGGGTTATTATAGCTGCGCATCGCGCGCCGGGAATCGCGGTCGGATTCGCGCTTTTTAATGGTGTCGCGTTTATCAACCACGTTTTTACCTTTCGCCAATCCGATGCGGATCTTGATTTTTCCGCGCGAAAGATAGACTTTGAGCGGCACAATCGTCAGCCCCTTTTCGCGGATCTTGCCGTAAAGGCGCGCGATTTCCTTTTTATGCAGCAGCAATTTGCGTTCGCGGGTCTGGTTGTGGTTGAAAACATTGCCGTGTTCGTAGGGCTGAATGGTGCTTCCGACCAGCCAGGCTTCCATCCGTTCGTCGATGTGGATGTAACCTTCCTGAATGCTGATATGCCCCTGTTTGACGGATTTCACTTCGGTTCCGGACAAAACAATTCCCGCCTCGATTTTTTCGAGGATGGAATAATCGTGCAGCGCTTTACGGTTAGTGGCCAGCACCCCTGCGCCGGGATCGTTCTTTTTCTTTTTGTTTTTTCCAGCCATCTTTTAACCCAATTCGAATTTGGGAAATACTAAATCCGAAACAACCGCCAAACCCAAATGGAAAAGCCCAAAACCCGTGAGTTTTGAGCTTTTGGAAATCTGAATTTATTTCGCAGTGCGAAATTCAGCTTTCCCCCTTAAAGGAGGATCGAAGCATCGAAATCGAGTTCCGGCAGTTCAGATTCGGGCTGAGTTCCAATCATTTCAGCTGTCAGTAAACCCTGTGCAATTTCCTTCAGAACAAGGTCGTGGTTATCCATTTCGGCGTGGTCTTTCTTCACCATCGGACGGGCCCCGGCATTGAGCTGACGGGTACGGTAGGAGATCAGGTTCACCAGCATCGGTGTATTTGTGATCTTCTCTTCCGCAGCACTCAGATAATCAAAATTCATAATATGCTCTCTCCGCACAACTAATAAACATCCCCGAAAATTCAGGGCTCTTTTAAAGTAAAAAAATCGGCGCGTAGTATAGCACCCCGAATCAGGCCGTCAAACGCCATTTATGCCAAAATCCGCCCCGATCTGGGGCGGATTACTGCAATGACGGATTTCCGGATGAATGGGTTCCAATTTCAACCCGTCCGGAAATCCTTTCATCATGGACAGATTTACATCATGCCGCCCATGCCGCCCATATCGGGCATTGCGGGGGCTTCTTTTTCCGGCAGATCGGTGATCATGCACTCGGTGGTGAGCAGCAGACCGGAGATCGAAGCCGCGTTCTGCAGCGCGGAACGGGTTACTTTCGCCGGGTCGATGATACCGGCTGCGATCATGTCGACATATTCGCCGGTCGCCACGTTATAGCCGTAAGCCTGTTTGCCCTTTTTAACTTCCTGAACCACCAGAGCGCCTTCTTCGCCGGCATTGGCAACCAGCTGACGAAGCGGAGCTTCAATGGCTTTGCGGACAATGCTGACGCCGATCTTTTCGTCGCCTTCAACTTCCAGTTTATCGAGGGCTTTCTGAACGCGGAGCAGCGCAACGCCGCCGCCCGGAACGATACCTTCTTCAACTGCGGCGCGGGTGGCGTGCAGCGCGTCTTCAACGCGGGCCTTTTTCTCTTTCATTTCCGCTTCGGTCGCTGCGCCGACGTTAATGACGGCAACACCGCCGGCCAGTTTAGCCAGACGTTCCTGCAGTTTTTCGCGGTCGTAATCAGAAGAGGTTTCTTCGATCTGGCGGCGGATCAGGTCGATACGGCCCTTGATTTCAGCAACTTTACCGGCGCCTTCAACGATGGTGGTATCTTCTTTGCTGACGGTTACGCGTTTTGCGGAACCGAGGTCGGCAAGCGTGACGCTCTCGAGCTTGATGCCGAGATCTTCGGTGATGAATTTACCGCCGGTCAGCACGGCGAGGTCTTCCATAATCGCTTTACGGCGGTCACCGAAACCGGGTGCTTTTACGGCGCAGACATTCAGCGTACCGCGCAGTTTGTTCACAACCAGTGTCGCCAGCGCTTCGCCTTCGATATCTTCGGCGATAATCATCAGCGGCTTGCCGGTTTTGGCCACGTTCTGAAGCAGCGGGAGCATATCCTGCAGGTTGGAGATTTTCTTTTCGAAGCAGAGGATATACGGGTCTTCGAGAACGGCTTCCATCGTGTTGGAATTGGTTACGAAATACGGAGACAGATACCCTTTGTCGAACTGCATCCCTTCAACCACATCGAGGGTTGTTTCGATGGATTTGGCTTCTTCAACCGTGATGGTTCCATCTTTACCGACCTTTTCCATTGCTTCGGCGATAATATTGCCGATGGTTTCGTCGCCGTTTGCAGAAATGGTTCCGACCTGTGCAACTTCTTCGCTGGTTTTCACTTTTTTGCTGAGTTTACCAAGCTGATCAACCATGGCCTCAACCGCTTTATCGATCCCGCGTTTCAGGCTCATCGGGTTGGCGCCGGCCGTTACATTTTTCAGCCCTTCGCGATAAATCGCTTCTGCCAGCACGGTTGCCGTGGTGGTTCCGTCACCGGCGATATCGGAAGTTTTGGAAGCAACTTCCTTCACCATCTGTGCGCCCATGTTTTCAAACGGGTTTTCCAGCTCAATTTCCTTCGCAACGGAAACCCCGTCTTTCGTAACCGTCGGGGAACCGAATTTTTTATCGAGAATGACGTTGCGGCCTTTCGGGCCGAGGGTGACTTTCACCGCGTTGCTCAGTTTTTCCACACCGCGCAGCATTGCGTCGCGGGCTTCAACATCAAAAATAATCTGTTTAGCCATTTTGAGTTTTCCTTTCTAAATCCGTTTAGCCGATAACCGCGAGAATATCGTCCTCGCGCATGATCTGGTATTCTTTGCCGTTCACTTTGACTTCTGTTCCGCCGTATTTCGGCATCAGAACAATGTCACCGACTTTGACGTTGAACGGGATTTTCTTACCGTTTTCGTCCAGCTTGCCGGTACCGACCGCAACAACTTTGCCTTCCTGCGGTTTTTCTTTTGCGGAGTCGGGAATGATAATTCCGCCCTTAATGGCTTCCTCTTCTTTTACCGGCTCAACCAGTACGCGTTCACCCAGTGGTTTAATCTTCATGGATACTTCTCTCCTTATGTTTGTAATTTTTGAATTTGGAATTTTGATTTATGATTTATGGAATC
>QKFE01000121.1 GCA_003252225.1 Kiritimatiellales bacterium
ACCGATACCTCGCCTTTGATGGTGGGATGGCATTCGTAGCCTTCCAATGTGGCGTTGCTCCATTCCCAGTCGAAAATGGATGCATATCCTTCCAGTTTCAGTGTGGGCGGGGCATAGGGTTCGCGCTTCATCTGCTCATCGAGCTGCGCCAGATGGTTCACATAAATATGGGCATCACCGAGGAAGCCGATCAGCTTGCCGGCTTTCATGCCGCACTCTTTGGCGATCAGTTCCAGCAGCAGGGCGTACGAAGCAATATTGAAGGGGATGCCGAGGAAAATATCGCACGACCGCTGGTTCCAGAGCAGATCCAGCACGCCATCGTTACAGAGCAGCTGATAGGAATAGTGGCAGGGCACCAGCGCCATTTGGTCGAGCTGCTGCGGATTCCAGGCATTCACCAGAATACGGCGGCTGTCCGGGTTGGTTTTCAGGGTCTCAATCGCACGGGCAAGCTGATCGATTCCGCCTGCCAATTTATCGGCACCGAATTCATATTGCCCGTTAAAGTTGCGCCATTGGAAACCGTAAATCGGGCCGAGATCTTTTTCTTCGGCCATGGCTTTATAGGTGGCCTCGTCGTGTCCATAGGGTACTTTGGCCGGTGTGCACCACTCGTTCCAGATTTTGCAGCCGCGCTCCTGAAACCACGCCTTGTCGGTCACGCCTTTAATGAATCCCTCCAGTTCAACCCGGATGGTCTTCCACGCCATTTTTTTGGTGGTGAGCAGCGGAAAGCCGTTGGCCATGTCGTAATCAATCATACAGCCACTGACGGAAATCGTTTCGGTGGCCGTCCGGTTGGCTTTTCGTTTTCCCTCCCGGAGGACTTTTTCAACCACCTGTTTGTATACCTGATCAATATTCATGTTTCTGCGGTTTCATCGTTTGTGTTTCAAAGAGGGGAAGAAGCTAACACGCAGTGCCGATGATTTAAAATTCCAAACACTGGAAATGCTCTAATAGACAGAATAATTGAACGACAGAATTATCCGCTTAAGGCTCCGAAATGATCCTGTCCTCTTAATTAATCTTCACAGAGAATCGCCGCCACATTTTCGGCGGCTTTTTTGGTGCCCAGCAGTTGCCGGACATCGGCGAAGGATTGCAGCATTCCGGATCGGGCGGAGCCTTCATCGAGTATCGCAAACAGCGCTTCGGCCATCGCTTCCGGCGTCGCCGTATGCTGAATCAGTTCGGGGCAGGCGGTGCGGTTTAAAATAATATTCACCAATCCAATGTGACGGATTTTAACCAGATAGCGGGCCAGCCAGAACGTGACCGGGCTCGTTTTATAAACCAGAATATGCGGCGTTCCGACCAGCGCCGTTTCGAGTGTCGCCGTCCCCGAAGTCACAATCGCGGCGTTCGACTGCCGCATCAGTTCGCGCGCGTTTCCGCAAATGACGTTGAGTCGTTTGGGTTTCAGATGGGTTTGCCCGATCACCCGATTAACGACCTTTTCAATGCGGTCATTCGGCGTGGCAATCATAAACGAAACATCGGGGCGACGGAACTCGATGGTTTTGGCGGCGGCAAGCATCGTCGGCAAAATACGCTCTATTTCCTGCTTCCGGCTTCCCGGCAACAGCCCGATCCGCTCGTCCGTCTGCCACGGCAGCTCTATTTCCGGTTCAGCCAGCAGTTCATCAAGCTGCGCAACCAGCGGATTGCCGACAAAATCCACCCGCAATCCGGTTCCTTTAAAAACATCCGCCTCAAACGGGAAAATAACCATCAGCCGGTCGATCACTTCCGCCATTTTCGGAATACGCTTTTTATTCCACGCCCACACTTTCGGCGAAATGTAATAGTAGACTTTAACACCGCGCGATTTCAGCTCAGCCGCCAGCCGTAAATTAAAACCGGGATAATCCACCAAAAGGGCGGCGTCCGGCCTGCGTTTATCCACTTCCGTCAAAACCTGATCGAAAACACCCTTCAAAAAGCGGCAGTGCTTCAGCACTTCAAACAAGCCCATCACCGACATTTGATCGGTGTGCTGCAAAAGTTCAACCCCCTCCTTTTTTAAAAGGTCGCCGCCGATTCCCCAGAAAACCGTTTCGGGCGATTGCAGTTTCATTTCCTGCACCACCTTCGAGGCATGCAAATCGCCGGACACTTCCCCCGCTATGACTAGAATCGACTTTTTCATTATTCAATAACCACGAAATACACCAAATACACTAAACGGATCATATAATAGCTATTCGTGTATTTAGTGTATTTCGTGGTCAACTTCCCGTACTAACAGCCACAAAAGCCATATCATTTTTATCGGCCCGTTCGATCAGCTTTTCCTGTTCGAGCAAAATCGTTTTTCCGGCTTCGACCGCCAAACACGAAACCCCCGCCTTTTTCATCACCTGAAAGGTTTTCACGCCGACCACCGGGATATCGAACCGCATATCGTGCCCCGCTTTCGGCACCTTCACAATCACCGCTCCCGCACCCCCGACTTTCCCCGTGCGTTTAATGCACTGATTCGTTCCCTCAAACGCTTCGACGGCAATAATCATCCCGTTTTTAATGGCGACGGTTTGACCGATTTCAAACGCGCTGGTACCTTTCACCAGTTTCAGCCCCATTTCAATATCGGCCTGTTCACGTTCCGTCGGGGCGCGTTTACTGAGCTGCCCGACTTCCGGCGTGTAACACTCCATAAACGTATTGCCCGGCAGCACTTCAATCCCCTCCCCTTCAATTGCAGTCACGACCGCGCCGAAAATCGTGTGCGCATTTTTCTGCTCCAGTTCGGCCATCATTTCGCGGGCAAGTTTATCGTAACGCAGGGTGAAAAGATTTCGCGGCGCAATCTGCCCGGCCAGCATGCATTGACGAATACCGGTCGATTTCAGCGTATCGAGAAAGCCCCGCATTCCGCCGAGATGCGTCCAGCGCACTTCATCCACCAACGGAATCAGCTTGCGGTTGGACTCCCCCTTAAACCCCACCATAACAATCCGCTTAACGCCCGCATCGCGCGCCGCCTTGGCCAGCATCAGCGGATACGCATATCGCCCTGCAATAATAATCAGCTCTTCCGGTATTTCGTTCATATTCGGCGCAGTGTGCCAGAAAGAACCGGCCCGTGGAATCAGTTTTTCCACGGGCCGGAATGACGTTTTCAATTCGTCTAATCGGAATGTCTTTTGTAGTTGCCCACCGTCCTCGATACGAAACTTGCAGCATTGTCCGCATCGAAAAGAATCGCCGGTTCACGGCGGAAGAGGGGGATCTGTTTTAAAAACGTCAAAGATCAATACGGTTCCTTGTTCGATTCCAGACTGCGGCTTTCGGGGTCTGGATTGAACCAGTATAAAAACTGGATTTTCCCATCCATCGTGAGATCAATTTCTCCCCTGATTCGGCCATAACAGGCTTTGACAATCTCACCGCTATCATCCACTACAGTTCGAGTTCTAAAAATATAGTTTACCTTGTCCTTCCAGTTCGTTTTTGCGTAAAACCTGAATTATTTTTTCCGTTTAAAAAACTTTTCACGCTCATTGGCTATTAAAGGGTATTGGCTTTTTCTGAACACTTCACCCGTACCCGATAAAATCAAGGTTTCCTTTTCTGGATCATATTTGAATTCATATTTCGGCGTTTTGATCGGCAAATCTGTTTGGGTTGAATAAATGCGGACAATACCGGAATCTTCATTGAACGACCAAAGTCCTCGGACTTGGTAACCAAAAAAACTGTTATCCTGAGTACATACTCCGTCATCCCAAAGAAGGAATTTAATTTCATCCATATCGCTGCCTTTTCTCCAGGGACAACTGAGTGCAACAGGCCTGGGGCCGGGTTGAACAACATCCAGCGCCAATTTCTTTTCGTACATGGCGAGGCGTTTCATCTCCTTTAAGATATCCCGCGCCCGCAGTGCGTAGGCATATTCATGAATATAACTTTCACGCATTGTCGTCACCAGAGGTTCGTTTTCTACAGGAATCACCGCGAACCAATCAGGAGATGCTCCGGCTTCAAGGAGTTTGCGAACATACTTGATACGTCTGTGATGCACTGCAACGAATAAAGGGTTATGCTGCTCATGCCACAAGGCAACATTATCCGAAAGGCAGTTACAGAATTTTTCCCAGTCATCCCGTTCAATATATCGGCAAAACAGCTCTATCTGGTTCTTTTCATTTTCCGTACAAATCAACTCTTCCCAGGAATATCCAACATCCTCATATATGGGACTTTCTGCTATAAACCGACCGTCATAACTCAGCTGGAAATAATACTCTTCCCCTCTTAAAATGATCTCTGCCGAAAGCTTGGCTGTGTTTATATCATCAGAAACCTTGTTAATCCGTCTTAAGAAGAGTGAATCCAGCTCACTGCGCAATCTTGCCAACCGAAAAAGATTCGGTTCCTGCTGTTGTAGCTCAGAGAGCTTAATCTTGATGGTTTTACGGGGAAAAGGTCCGTAACAATCTTGCAGCTCCTCACTCGAACACTCCGTAAGGCTTCTTTCCAGAACCTCAATTTCCTCCTGATGCAAAGCGGCAGCATCACTTGTCTGAACAATTCTGATCCTCTGCCTGATGTAATCTAATATTTCAGCATCAAGGGTCTCCGCCGGTTTCGTAAATGCGATTAACGGCAATAGCAAGACGATGAATAATAGTGAACGCTTCATGTTGCTCTCTGCTTTAATAAGGCTTCTTGTCAGATTCCAGACTGCGGCTGTTCGGGTCGGGATTGAACCAGTATGAAAACTGGATTTTCCCATCCATCGTAAGATCAATTTCTCCTCTGACTCGGCCATAGCACCCTTTCTCCACTTCACCCTTGCTGTTTATTTGGGAGCGCGTTCTGAAAATATAATTCACATCCTCTTTCAGGTTGGTATCCGCATAGGGCGAACCCAAGCTGCTCACCGCCCAGCAGGAAATCCTCGACACCCTGCTCGTCCACGCCCGGCAGGGCGGACTCTGCGTGGTCATGGGCGAACCCGGCACCGGCAAAAGCGTCATAAAAAGCGCCCTGATCAAACACGATCCCAAGCGCATCATCACCCCGTCGGTCGGAGAGTAGCGCAAGGGAACTTCCCCCTCACGCTCTCGCAGAACCGTACGTGAGACTCTCACCTCATACGGCTCCCACCATTGAGTCATTTGTTGGGCTTTTTCAGCAGATGCCAATGCGCGAATAAGGTTGGTTCGCGTTCGGCGACTCCGCAGAGCCATCTCTGGGATGCTCTCCATCGATCTCGGTACGGTTTATATTTCGCCCTCACCCATCGCGCCAAGGATTGATCCTGCGACTCAAACACATGGTAGAGTTCGGAACGCCGGAATCGACCATAATAGTTGATCCAGCCGCGTATACGTGGATTGAAGTAACGCGCAATCTCTTCTAATGAGCGATTGTTATGTTGATCCAATTTCCACGATCGCATGATTTCCCGAATCTGCTTGGCCGCCTTGTTACCCTTGAAACAGAAATGAACCACGGATGAACGCGGACAAACACGGATGTTTCAACAAGATAGGGAAAAAGCGCGAAGCACCCATGAAGTGAGCGGAATAATTGCCGTAT
Organism: Kiritimatiellales bacterium; assembly: GCA_003252225.1. Taxonomy (GTDB): domain Bacteria; phylum Verrucomicrobiota; class Kiritimatiellia; order Kiritimatiellales; family Pontiellaceae; genus Pontiella. Next base: position 5,554 of record QKFE01000121.1, read on the forward strand.
ACCCTTGGGTATCAGTGTTCATCTGTGTTTATCTGCGGTTCCATTCTCGAATTTAGGGTTACTGATGGCGGGCGTAAAACCTACTGAATATTTCCCCTGCCTCGTCTTGATCTTACGGGGACGAAAGGTATAACCGAGAAAATCAAACTTAACGTGTTCGTGATCTCCTGTGCGCCTCGCATCCTTACAGTAAACGATCTTGGTCTTGTCCGGATGCAATTCTAGCTGAACCGCCTCCATCCGTTCCTTGATTGCCTCCAGCAATTCTTCCGCTTCTCGTTGGCTTTGGCAGTGAACGATGATGTCGTCAGCATAACGCTCAAACACAATGGATGGATGATTACGTTTCATCCAAACATCAAACGCATAGTGCAGAAATAGATTCGCCAACAACGGAGAAATAACTCCGCCCTGTGGCGTTCCTTTGTCCCGTTTCTCCACCGATCCCCCCTCCTCCATCATGCCAACCTTCAGCCAGCGTTCGATGTAGAGCAGCATCCATGGACTATCCGTATGCTTCCGCACCGCCTTCATCATCAATTCATGATCGATATTGTCGAAGAAGCCTTTTACGTCCAGATCAATGATCCAGTCGTATTGCCAGCATCGCTGCCGAGTTTGAGCCAACGCATCATGCGCCGACTTTCCCGGGCGATACCCGTAGGAGTCTGGATGAAATATCCGCTCCAACTCAGGTTCCAGCACCCGCTTTACCACCGTTTGCGCAATTCGATCCGCTACCGTCGGAACGCCTAAATGACGTTCTCCTCCAGAAGCTTTCGGAATCGTTACCCGCATCACCGGCGGCGGGAAATAGCTCCCCGACGACATCCGATTCCAGATCTTGTAGAGATTGTTTTTCAAATCCGCTTCAAAATCCGAAATGCTGATTCCATCCACCCCCGCTGCGCCTTTATTCGCACGAACATCAAGCCATGCGTCATAAACCCACTGCCGAGGAATCTCAAATGACTTTGTTTCACTCATTCAAATCCTCCCGTTTCCGGTTGTTCAATTTCGTTCAACCCAATGACGCGTCCCCTTCGCTCCACCGCCATTACAGCCGCTTCAACACTACTACAGAACGCTCCGCCCCTGTGCTGCGCATCGGTACTCAGATTCTCGCAGGGCTTCCGCTTGAAATCGCTCCCTTCACATCGCAACGACAGGTTCCCATGTTCCATAAAAGAGCCCAGACCTGA
>QKFE01000166.1 GCA_003252225.1 Kiritimatiellales bacterium
GCGCCCCGGCAAGGAGGAAGAAGGGCTCCCCTGCGTCCCCGTCGCCTTCAAGGTCGTCGAACGCTTGCTCGACCACAACGGCCATGAGTTGCTCATCCCCGAAATCGAGTTCGAAACCTACTGGACCAACCTGTACTGCCGCGCCGAAACCGTCGTTGCCCTCTACCATAATCACGGCACCAGCGAGCAGTTCCACTCCGAACTCAAAAGCGACCTCGATGTCGAGCGCCTGCCCTCCGGAAAACTGTGCGTCAATCGCATCATCCTGCTCTGCGCCATGGTAGCGTTCAATGTGCTCCGCACTCTCGGCCAGGAAGCGCTTCAGCACAAATCCCTCGCTCCGCAGAAGATAACGGTGCAACGCTGGCGCATGAAAACCATTTTGCAGAATCTCATTTACTGCGCCTGCCGAATCGTCCGGCACGCCGGGCAGACCGTGCTCGACTTCGGGCGACACAGCCCATGGTTCGATGTGCTCAACGCAGTTGCCGCATCGTTCGCATAACCGCCGCGTCAATCAACCCCTGCCAACCGCAACCGCGGAGGGTGCGGTGCGCCCGGATACCGCCATCTGCGCTCAGGAAAAGGGTGTTTTTTGAAATATCTGAAAGGATCGGCGAAGAAAAGGCACCCATTCGAGCAAAAGTGCGGAGCATCGCCTTGTCTCAGAACGCGTCAACCACCCCAAACGCCGAGCGATCGGCTATCCAACGGATTCAGGGCTGACATATTGTGACTGGAACGGATTCGTTGGCTTGGAAAATCGGAGCGAGGGATGTAGGGTTCGGCTGATGAGTCAGATCCGGTTTATAATCTGTTTGCTACTGTCGGTGCTGTTCGCCGGGGTTGCCGATGCGCGGGAACCCTGTAAAACAATACGGGACGTCCGCTTCATGAATCCGGAAGAAGCGGCACAGGGCTTTCCGGTTGAAATGGAATCCCAGATTGTCTGGGTGGATCAACTGCGCGGCAGTTTTTTTATTAATGACGGACAATTCGGAACCTATGTTCGCACCCGCCTTGAAAATCAGGGGCCGTCCGCTCTCAGACCGGGCGATGTGGTTCGTATTCACGGTGTAACCGGCAAGGGGAGTTTTGCGCCGGAGATTGTGCTGGATAAACTGGAAGTGGTTGGACGAAAGCCGCTCCCGGAAGCAAGACCGTTCTGGCACGCCCACCTGCATTCTGCGACGGTGGATTGCGATTGGCTTTCGCTGCACGGGCGTTTGATTGCTTATGAAGTGCTGGAGGAATCCCGCACTATTGTGGTTGAAATGATGCGCAACGAGCGCGTGCTGTATATTCAGGTGCCTCTCACCGAGGAGAATGAAAAGCGTGTTTCGGAGCTGATGTTTCATACGGTTAAATTCAATGCGGTGGCCGGAACAGTGAATAACAGTAACCGGCAGTCGGTTGGGCGTATTTTTTATGTTTCATCTGCCGCTGATTTTGAGATTGAGGCGCTGTCCGAAAGTCCTGCTGCCGGTGCTGAGGAGAAAGCCATCCCGATTCATGAGCTGATGCGGTTGGGGATGAATCACCTGAGTATTACCAAAACTTTTGGGACGGTAACACATGCCGGTGAGCGGGAAATCTTCCTGCGGGGGGAAAAGGCGGCGCTGAGTGTGTCGATGCAGCAGCCCCCGGATTTTGAAATCGGCGATGTGGTTGAAGTGGTCGGGCTGGTTTGGCCGCTGGAGGTGAGCCCCTCGTTCCGGGCCTATTCGGCGGAGGTGATCCGCAAAGAAGCGCCACCGGTTCCGGTGCGTATTAAAACACCGTCTGAAATTTACGATGCACTCAATTTTGACCTCATTCAGATTGATGCACAGTTGGTGGAAATCGGTCGTTCATTCGGGTTGATTGAGGGGGATAACGCACCGAATAAGGAGGTCAAATTGCTGTGCCGGGCGGAGGACCGCCTTTTTGAAGTGCAGTTGCCTGCCGGCACAGAACTGCCGGAGTCGGTCGGTGTCGGCGCAAAAATACGGTTAACCGGACTTTGCCATGTGCTGCGCGAAAACTGGCGGCCGTGGTATCTGGACGTAAACGGCTTCTGGCTGCAGCTGCGCAGTGCGGCGGATGTTGAAGTGCTGGTGCCTGCTCCGTGGTGGACCACCGCCCGGCTGCTCGGCTTGCTGGGGATCACGGCATCGGCGCTGCTTCTGTTTCTGGTTTGGGTTTTCTCGCTGCGCAAAACCATTGAGCGGCAGACCGGAATCATCGCTGAAAAAGTGGAGCGGGAGGCTGTGCTGGACGAGCGGCAGCGGATTGCGCGCGAACTGCACGATAATCTGGAGCAGGGGTTGGCCGGGGCAATCTTCCAGCTGGGCGGCTGTCAGCGCCTACAGGAAATGGGAACGGAAAAAAGCAGCCGTCTGGTTAGGCAGCTGCTCGAATCTGAACTCCCCGCATGTTTGAAAACCCAAGTCGGCAATCTGGGTGAAGAGCTTTCAAAAGACGCCAATCAGCGCAAAGAAGCACTCGGGCTGGTTGAAGAGATTTTACGCCACTGTTCCGAAGAATCGCGTTCATCGATTTTGGATCTGCGCGGCGGGCTGCTTGAAAAAATGGATCTGGTTTCGGCGGTCAATATGACGCTGCATCAGCTGGCGGATGAACGGCGGGGAGTTGAACTTGAAGCCCGCGTGGAAGGAACGCCGGATCGGTTGAAACAGAATGTTGAGCGCAATCTGCTGCTGGTTATAAAAGAGGCGGCGTTTAATGCGGTACGGCACGCTTCGGCAAGCCGTATTACGGTTGAACTGAATTTTACGAACGGACTGGTTGTCACGGTTTCGGACGACGGGTGCGGTTTTGATATGAGCGGAGAGGCTGCGCTCGGCCATTTCGGATTGCAGGGAATGCAGGAGCGGATGAAGCAGGTCGGCGGGATACTTTCCATTGAAAGCACGGTCGGAAGCGGAACCGTGATTACGGCAACGCTCGCAAAAACAGAGCATTCGGGAGGGCGATGATGGATATCGGGATTCTGGTGGTGGATGACAATCCGATGATGCGCAAAGGGCTGAAAGGCAGCCTCGAAATTGAGCCGGGTTTGAAAGTGGTCGGTGAAGCGGCCAACGGCGAGGATGCACTCGCTTTTGTTCGGAAACATCAGCCGGATGTCATCACGATGGATTACCAGATGCCGGGCGATAACGGGGTGGCGGTCACCGAAAAACTGAAGCGTGAATTTCCGAATTCCAAAATCATCCTGCTTTCGGTGTTTGATTCCGAAGAAGATATCTGGAAGGCGGTGCAGGCGGGAGTGAAAGGCTATCTTACGAAAAAAGCCGGTGATATCGGTGAATTGATTGCGGCCATCCGTGCGGTGTATGCCGGGGAAACTTTTTTCCCGGAGGCGATTGCCCGGAAACTGGAGGCGCGGCAAAAACAGCCCGATTTGACGGAACGTGAAATGCAGGTGCTCGAACTGCTGGCGGAGGGATGCAGCAACAAGGAGATGGCGGACGAACTCTCTCTTTCGGAAGAAACCATTAAGCTGCATCTTTCCACCCTTCGCAAAAAACTCGGAGCGGTTGACCGGACGCAGGCCGTGGTGTTCGCCTATAAAAAAGGCATCCTCCATTTGGATGGTTAACCGTTCCAGTTATGACGGGGGTAAAGAGGATTGGGCCCGTTTTCTCAAGCGATTAAAGTATAACTATTGGGCAGTGTTTTTCGTTATCGATCTATGGTTTTGTTTCCCGGTATTTCTGCGGATGTTGAACGAGGGATGATTTCTTGGAGTACTGTTAAAATGAAAAAAAACGATGTGCATTTTTCTGTTCAGTGCGGTTGCCGCAGTTTCTGCAAATGCCGCGGTCGATATTTTGATTGAGCCGGAAACAACGCTTTCGATCGGCGGACAAAGTGAACTGGACCGGACGCGTTATTTCAGCATCGCAACGGGCGGAACGGATTTCGGGAAACTGAGTGATGAAAAGTTTGATTATTACATCAATGAACTCGGGATCTGTTTCGGCCGCTCTGTGAACCTGCTTTCGTCGGGGCGTTGGGGCAATACGGTGCGGGAGGATTCCAGCCGTCCGGGTTATGTTGATCTGGAATATCTGAAACAGCAGGTGAAGCCGGATGAAGGCAAAAACGCGGAAAGGCTGAAAGAGCGTTTCCCGGATAATCTGCATGTGATCGGGACGGAAAATTTTCACCCGAAAACATGGCCGGATTTTATGGAGACCCGACTTTTGGCGGAGGATAAAACCGGGCACCATCCGATGGCGGTGAATGTGGATGCGGCGGCAGAAGGATTGATCTGGGGGTTGCGGATAACACCGTATTCATCTTCGCGGCGGACAATGGTTCGCACGTTTTTGGAAAGGGAAGGGTGGACCAGCAGCGCGGTGTGCATGTCCCCTTAATCATTTATGTGCCCGGAATGACAAAGCAGGGAAAACAGAAAATCATTTTATCCCTCACGGATATACTTCCAACGCTGGCGGATATTATGGGCGTGAAAATACCCGATAATTATCCGTTGGATGGGCAGAGTCTTTGGCCCTATTTGACCACCGCGAAAAACGATCATCACGACTGGATCTATTCGTATAAAAAAGGTGCACAGCTCATTCGCGGACACAAAGTGCTGCGTGATGGAAATGGAAAATGGTGGGACGTTTCTAAACTGCCCGACGACCACATGAGTTTTCCCGAAATCACGGACTGGGGCAGGGTCTCTGAGCTGCACCGTGAAGAACGGGAGATGCTGTTGAACATTCTGCCGAAAATGGATTTATACCAGACAGAATACAACGCACCAAAATAGAGTCTGGTAATTGAGCTGAAATTCGCGGCTTGTCGGGAAAGCCGAACAACAGTGTTATATCGGATTCATTTAAGTGGTATTTTAATCTGGAAACGGGAATGACCCACGGATGGAAACGGATTTTTAAACACGATTAAAAACGACAAGCACCTATCAAGTGAGGGGGTAATTGCCGGATTCACTTGGTCTCAGTGTTCATCATTGTTTATCTGTGGTTCCATTTATAAATTTAGGCTTATTGGGTTTGATCGCGCGCTTTCTTTGCGTCCGGCGGAATGCACTCTTTGTGGAACGCGTTGCGTTTATCGTTGTATTGGAAGAACTCGAAAAACTGGTAGGGAATATTGGGCTGATCCCACTCGTTCCAGAGGGCTTGCAGGGTTGCGGCGGTTTCGGGGCTTTGTGCGAGAATATTGTTCTGTTCGCCGGGATCGGTGTTTAGGTCGAAGAGTTCGGGGTCTTTGTCCCATTTGTTTTTGACGTATTTTTTGCCGTCGTACAGTACGGACCAGAGAGTGTGGTTGTATCCGCGCCAGAAGAGGGCTTTGTGCGGGTTGCCTGTGTTTTTCCCTTCGATGAACGGAAGCAGGTTTACGCCCTCCATTTCGGGCGATGCAGTGTCCGCTCCGGCGAGTTCGACGATAGTACGGGAGAGGTCGAGCGAAATGACGGGTTTATCGAACGTTGTGCCGGGCTTGATTTTGGCGGGCCAGGAGGCGGCCATCGGGACGCGCAGGCCGCCGTCGTAAAAGTCGCCTTTACCGCCGCGCCACGGGGTGTTGGTTGAGCCGTTTCCTCCGTGGGGTTTTTCTTCGGTTCCGATCGGTCCGCCGTTATCGCTTAAAAACATCACAACGGTATTTTCCCGCAGGCCGTTTTTTTCAAGGGTGTCGAGTATGCGCCCGATGCCCTGATCCATCACGTCGACCATTGCGGCGTAAACACGGCGGTTTTTGTCAGCGATGTGGTTGTATTTTTGAATGGCGTCTTCGGGGGCCTGCAAGGGGGCGTGCGGGGCGTTGTAGCACAGGTAGAGGAAGAAGGGTTCTTCTTTGCTTCGTTCAATGAACTGCACGGCTTCGTCGGTGAAGGCATCGGTGATATATCCCTCGAAAACAGCGGGCTGGTTATTGCGTTCGAGCGGCAGCAGTTGGGGCTGCGTTCCGCCTTCAATGGTGTCGATGCGGAAATAGTCGTGCCCGCCGCCGCGCATTCCGTAAAAGAAGTCAAATCCCCGGCGGTTGGGGTGGAACGGTGCGGCGGAGCCCAGATGCCATTTCCCGATTGCGCCGGTGGTGTATCCGGCCTCTTTCAGGCGGGTCGAAACGAGCCGTTCGGTTTCGGCGATTCCCATCTGCATATTGGTGGGGTCGTCCGCCGGATTGGTTTCAAAACCGAAGCGGTGCTGATAGCGGCCGGACATGATTCCGGCGCGCGACGGGCCGCAGAAGGGGTGGGTGACATAGCCGTGCGTCAGGGTAACCCCGCTTGCGCTGAGTTTATCGAGGTTCGGCGTTTGAATGTCTTTGCATCCGGTGAATCCGGCGTCCGAATAGCCCATGTCGTCGGCTAAAATCAGAATAAAGTTGGGCTTATCCGCTGCGGCGGATATAGACCATAGTGCAGTTAAAATTGCGGTGAGTTTGACGTATTTTCGTTTCTGCATTGTAAACCTCAGGCTCTGTTTTGACCGGTGACTATGCCATGCGGGAGGATTTCGGGATATGTTTAGATGCGGCCTGTTTGTGTAGGATAGTGATTTCGTGATTGTTATCCGGGGAGAAATATAGACGATAAATCATTTTATGGACTGTAGGATTCATATTCACGGATGCAAGTTTCAGCATATCGCCCGCTTTTGGCAGGGTGTTCAGTGCTTCGGAACG
>QKFE01000361.1 GCA_003252225.1 Kiritimatiellales bacterium
CACCATCCGGATGGAGGTGGAACCGATATCGATCACCGCCTTGAGCTGATAGGGTTCTTCCGCGGCAGATTTTTCGTGTTCATTGGTCATAATTCATCGCCCCCTGAATGCAGGTCAGTTTTTTTCAGGCCTTTTTAAACCGTTCCCACTCTTCATTTCCAACCTGCTCAAAATAGGTCATTGTTTCACTATCCCCGCCAAGCTCAGGCAGGCGTTCGTTCTGTAGCTTGGCATCGCGAATCGTCCCCAAAGCTACGGCAGCCACCCTGTCGATAAGTTCCTCGTTTTTTGTAAAACATTCTTCATTAGCGAACATTTGTATCGATTCGTGGTTCCATTCACGAATTTGGGGCAATGCCTCACTGCTATACGGATTTAAAACACCGGTTTCCACCGTATTCTTGCTGCTCACCAATTTCTAACACTTTGCAGAAGCAGGGTGAAATCAGCCGTATCCGCATTTAAGTCGGCACTCCCCGGCGCTGCAATATTCTTTTTTGAATCGAACGGTTAAATTCAGATTCCAAGATTGAAACCGGGCGACGGGTGGATAAACTGTGCGCTTTGATTTCTGGGAGAGTGAATGTCGAATACGGAAACACCAATGATGGCGCAGTATCGCTCGATACGGCGCGACCTGCCGGAGGATACGATCCTCTTTTTCCGGCTGGGCGATTTCTATGAAATGTTTTTCGACGATGCAAAAATCGCGTCCGATATTCTCGGCATCACCCTGACCAAACGGCACAACACCCCGATGTGCGGCGTCCCCTACCATTCTGCGGGCGGTTATCTGGAACGGCTGGTGAAGGCCGGGAAAAAGGTCGCCATCTGCGAACAGATTGAAGATCCGGCGACGGCAAAAGGAGTGGTGAAGCGCGATGTCACCCGTATTGTAACGCCCGGCACGATTCTCGATGAAGTTACGCTGGACGGAAATCAGAACAATTTTCTCGCCGGTCTTTATAAAGAGAAGAAAAAAATCGGGCTGGCAATGCTCGATCTTTCCACCGGCGAATTCTGGATTGAAGAGACGGAAAAAACGGCGGGTGTTCAGTCCAACCTGATGCGGTATGCCCCGGCAGAGTGCATTGTTGCTGAAGAGCAGATGAATGACCCTGTATTTGCCGAACTGACGATTGAAGCCGCGAGCACCCTTTTAACCGCCTGCGAAGACTGGACGTTTGAAGCCTCCTGCGCGAACGATTATCTGCTCCGCCATTTTGACGTGCATTCGCTCGAAGGGTTCGGCTGTTCGCAAATGAGCGCCGGATTGGGCGCGGCGGGCGCGGTGCTGTATTATGTTAAAAACGAACTGCGCCGAAACCTTTCGCATGTCCGTACATTGCGGGTGAAAAATCCGGCGGACTACATGCTGCTGGACGAAACAACGGCGACGAATCTTGAACTGATTGCACCGATCAACTCGAACCGGCAGGCCTACAAAGCGACCCTTTTAAATGTACTCGACACCACCTGCACAGCAATGGGCGGAAGACTGCTGCGCGAATGGCTGCTGCGGCCGCTGAATAACCCGGAGCAGATTAAAGTCCGGCAGAACGCGGTTGAACTGATGGTGAACAACCAGACCTATCTGCGTTCACTGCGCGATGTGCTGAAAGATATCAAAGATGTTGAGCGGCTGATTTCACGGATCGGCTCAACCAGCGGTAATCCGCGCGATGTTCGCGCGATGAGTGTTTCGCTCGAACAGATGCCGATGGTTAAAGCACTGCTGAATGGCAAAGGTACGCTGCTGGAAGTACTCGGCGATGCAATTACATCCCTGCCCGAACTGGTGGCGCTGATTAATGAAGCGATTGTCGACGAACCCCCGATTAATCTCAAAGACGGCGGGGTGATTAATCCCGGATACCACGCGGAACTGGATGAACTGCGCGATGCCGCGACGCAGGGACGCAAATGGCTGGCCGATTTTCAGGCTTCCGAAATGGAACGTACCGGCATCAAAACGCTTAAGGTGCGGCACAATAAAGTGTTCGGCTATTATATCGAAGTGAGCAAAAGCAACCTCGATCTGGTGCCGGAAGATTATATCCGCAAACAGACGCTGGTGAATGCGGAGCGTTTCATTACGCCGGAATTGAAAGAGTACGAAAACAGAATTTTCGGTGCGCAGGAACGCTCGGTTGCGCTTGAACAGGAAATCTTTAATGAAGTCCGGCGGCAGACGGTTGCGCATTTGGAAACGATCCAGAAAAATGCGCTGGCGATCGGACAGGTCGATGTTTTGGCGACGTTTGCCGAGCGCGCCCTTTCCAATAATTATTCCCGCCCGGAAATAAGCGACGATGGCCGGCTCGATATTAAAGACGGCCGCCATCCGGTGGTCGAACAGATGCCGGATGCCGAACGCTTTGTGCCGAACGACACGAAACTGGATCGAGAAACCCATCAGCTGATTATTATCACCGGCCCGAATATGGCGGGCAAATCGACCTATATCCGGCAGGTTGCGCTGATCACGATTATGGCGCACATGGGCTGCTTCGTTCCGGCAGCTTCGGCGCAAATCGGTATTGTTGACCGCGTTTTCACCCGCGTCGGAGCGAGCGACGACCTTGCCCGCGGGCGTTCGACGTTTATGGTGGAAATGCAGGAAACAGCGAATATCCTGAACAACGCCACGCCGAAAAGCCTGATTGTGCTCGATGAAATCGGCCGCGGAACCAGCACGTTCGACGGAATCAGTATTGCGTGGTCGGTCGCGGAATACCTCTGTAAAAACAGGGCGATGCAGGCAAAAACCCTTTTCGCAACCCACTACCACGAACTGACCGATCTGGCGCTGATGCTGCCGAACGTGCAGAACTTCAGTGTGCTCGTTAAAGAAAAAGGACACTCTATCACCTTCCTGCGGAAAATTGTTCCGGGGGCGGCGGATAAAAGCTACGGTATTCAGGTTGCGCGGCTGGCGGGGCTGCCGGACGACGTGATTGAGAGGGCAAACGATATTTTGAAAAATCTGGAGGAAGGCGAGTTCGGCGATACAGGACAACCCAAGATTGCGAAAAAGCGGCCGCACAAATTAAAGGCCAATATTTCGCAGCTGGATCTGTTTTAATTCGCGGCATTCACCACTTGCAATGATGTTAAAATTCGCATTACCCTGTTTTCCAATTAACCTTAGGGAGAGACTATGAGTAAGAAGACATTCGGTGCATCAGCTGTTTATGTGATTCTCGGACTTCTTTTTATCGCCATCATCGGCTTAAGAACCATCAGCACTCCGGAAATCTGGACCCATCTGGCCCAGGGGAAAACCAACGCCCCGATTTCCTACCTTGAATACGATTCCCCGGTTAACACCACCTGGCTTTATGACAAGCTGGCGTACACCTTCTGGGGAACCGGCGAAGGCAATCCGGGCCTGCTAATCATCCTTAATGTGCTCGGACTCCTCCTTGCGTTCGGTCTGCTGCTGCAGGTTTCCAGCAAATGGGGCGGCGCAATCAGTCAGGGTTTTGCACTGCTCATCTGCGGGCATCTCATTTTCCAGACGGTTGATGTCGGCCCTCAGGTGATAATGATGCTCTTTATCGCGCTGTTCCTTTTCGTGCTAAGCAATTTCAAGAGCCCGGCGATTCTCTTCGGCGCACTGATCCCGCTGCAGATTCTCTGGACGAATATGCACGGTTCATTTCTATTCGGCCCATTGATTGCCGGCCTTTCGGCGGTTCAGGCGGCGGTAAATAATAAGGGAGGGAACAAACGGAAAGCATCGCCGGGAGTTCCGACCGCAATGATGGGCATTCTGACCGGTGCGCTGCTGCTTGCCACACTGGCCAATCCTTCGCTGTTCGAACTGCATCTACAGGTTCTCTCCAATGTGTTTTCCCCCTCCCCGATGTACTGGTCCTCTCTCTTTATCGAATATTTCCAGATTCCCGCGCTTCGCCCGCTGATCCTGTTTGTCTTGGTTCTCGGCGCCGGCGGACTGATCACGCTCAAACGCAAACTTCCCGTAACGCTGACTACACTGGCCATTATCGGCGCATTTTTGGGCTGGACCGCTCCGCAGAACTCCATGCTGTTTGCTGTGCTTGCATTCCCGTTTATCGTACTCAGCCTGACCGCCATCAGCGAATATGCCAGCAGCACACTGAACACCGTTCTCGGCAAACAGGCTAAACTGCTGACCCCGGCCACCGGCGCAGTGCTCGTTATTCTGCTGCTGCTCTCTATTTTCCCGGTGGTCAGCAACTGCGCCTATGTCAAAACCGGCAGCGCATCCGTTTTCGGACTGGGCATTCAGGACGAACTTTATCCCTCCGACTGCGAAGCCGTCATAAACCACCCGGCCTTCCCTGCAAAAATCATCAACCTTCCGGCTGACGGCGGATATCTCGCTTTCAAATACGGCAAAAAAGTATTCCTCGATTATCGTCCGGGGCGGTACAAAAGGGAGCTGCTTACCAATGTCGAAAATATGATGCTGGGCAGTCAGGCCGCCTACGATACCATTAACGACACCTACCGCCCGGAAGCGATTATCATCAACACCCTCAGCCCCTCCGCGGCACAGGGTATTGTGATCCTGCTGATGAAACAGATCTGGAAACTGTGCTATTTCGACGGAACAACCGCGATTCTGATACAGGATAAACCGCAGTTCAAAGCGATTATCGGGAACACGGAGGCGCAGGCCGCCGGGTTGGCCAAGCTGGAAGCCGCACGCGCCGAATACGCCGCGAAAGTCGGTAAATGCAATGCAGGCAATCCGTCCGAACTGATCGGTTCCGGCAAAGTATTCCTCGCCCTCAACCGTGCCGCCGAATCCGAAGCCATCTTTTCCCTGCTGCTGCAAGGGAACGGTAAAATTCCCGGTGCGCAGATCGGGCTTGGCAACAGCCAGCTGCTGCTGAAAAAATTTGACGAAGCGTCCGAAACACTGAAAGTCGCCACCGAACAGGTTCCGAATAATTTCCTGGTCTGGGCAAGTTATGCCACCGCCTGTAAATATGCCGGAAACGAAGCGGAGCACCAGCGCGCTGTGGAAATGGCTCAAAAAATCGCCGAGCGGAATAAAGCGGAAGCCGAAGCCCACGCGGCGAAAACGCCGGAAGCTGAAAATACGCCGATTTCCCCGGCCCCCTCGAAAAACAACACACTGGAAGAGATCGTTATTCCGGAATAACTTTTTCAACCCGATCAGGGCCGGAGGTTTTGAATAAGCTTCCGGCCCTTTTCTGTGGGCCGGTGCTGCTGAAAAAGAAACTCATACGAAAAGACCGCAATCCCCCGGCAGCCGCTGTTTTCAATCTGTTCAACCTGTTTCAGTAAATCATCGGTGTCGTTTCCGCAGTAAATTCCCACCACCACGGATGAGCTGAATTTTTTCCGGCCGGCCGCTTTTTCCATCGCATTCAAATAGGGGGCAAACGAATCGGTTCCGTAATTCATCTGCACCACCCAGTCAACCAGCCCCTTTCGCGCCCAGCTGCCGGAATCCTGATAGCTCGTATATTTTCCGGCAACCGGATTGCCTTTGACGCTGGCCGAAAGTATGCAGCCTTCCGGCTTTTCAACCTGCATCACATAGGAAATATCCCGCACCATCCGGCTGATGGATTCGCAGCGGAATTCGGCGATTTCATCCTTCGAAACATCCCAGCCGTAGCGGTTGAAAAGTTCGGCCTGCGAAACAGGGTCGTATGAAAATTCGGAGCGGCGAAACAGTTCCTTTTCGGATGCGCCGGGATAGCGCTGATCCGCAACCAGCCGGTAGTCGTTCGGGTAGCGGATATAGTCGAGATGCACCCCGGCAACGTCATATTGGCAAAGCTCGCGCACAATCCCCTTCAAATGGTTCCGCACCTCGGGCATCACCGGGTTCAGAAAAGAATACCAGCCGGAAGTCGGCAGCATTTTATCGCCCAGTGAATCGACCATAAACCAATCCGGATGAGCCGTCCAAAGCTGGTTTGCCGACTGCGGCGGTTCTTCAGATCCTTTCCATCCGGGCAGCACATTCATATAGGCATGCACCCGCAGTCGGGTGTTTTGCGCCGCATTGATCGCCGTCTGCAGCGGATCCCATCCGGGGTCGGTTCCGGTTTTTGAAACATCGCGTCCGGAGAGTTCGAACGCCCACGGCTCCAGACTGCTTTTATAAAATGAAGTGCCGTTTCCGCGGATCTGAAAAAAAACATCGGTGAATCCGGAATCGGCGGTGTTGCGGATAATTGCGCGCACATCTTCGGGGGTGCGGTAATCAAACCGGGTAACCCACAGCGCGATGATTTTTTCCCGGGATGTTTTTTCGCGCTGCGAATAGACAAACAGAACCGCCGCCAGTGTGGTGACCACCAGCAGGCAGGCCGATAAAATTGCAAACCGCCGCATGAAACCTCCCGGGCGCACACAGTTTCCAAATATTGGCCATTGTCACGCCGTAGCAACATGTTCTAGTCTTTTCGCGCGATTACATGAAAGGAATTTATGAAGTATAAACGTATCCTGTTGAAGATCAGCGGAGAAGCCCTGCAGAACAAAGAGAGAGGACTCAACCACGACCCCGAAATTCTTTCAAAAGTGGCGGCCCAGTTCAAACAGATGCTCGAAATGGGGGCCGAAATCGCCGTGGTTGTCGGAGGGGGAAATATTTTCCGCGGACTCGCCGGAGCCGATAGCGGAACCGACCGGACCACC
>QKFE01000301.1 GCA_003252225.1 Kiritimatiellales bacterium
TGCCACTGCGGTACGCCCCGCCTCATTCCCATCTGACCCGCCGTTCCCGCCGCCAATTGGAACGTATCGCTCCGCTGCTCATGCAGGCGGTGCTCGATTCCGCTGAACCGGAAATGGCGTTGCTCAATCTGGAACGGTTCATGAGCACCGCGGTACGCCGGGCGCGGGGCACCTTTTACGCGCTGCTGGCGGAAAATCGCGAAATCATCACCGTGCTTATCACCCTGTTCAGCACCAGCCAATTCCTGTCGCGAATTTTCATTCAACATCCGGAGATTCTCGATTCGCTGGTTTCCTGTGCCCACGCCAAGAGGTATAAAGACCGCAGGGCCATGGACGAGGATCTGGCGGGGTTGATGGCCGAAGCCGACGGCTATGAAGACAAACTCGACATCTTACGGCGGTTCCGCAATGAAGAGTTTCTGCGCATTGCTTTGGGCGATACCCACGGGCATATGCCGCAAGGGGAATTGACCTCGCAGCTCTCTTTTCTGGCCGAAGCCTGCCTGAAACAGGCGGTCGCCATCGCCCGCGACGAACTCATCCCCCGCTTCGGACTCCCCTTCCGCAGACAAAGCGACGAAGAGGCCGGTTTCGCCATCGTCGGCATGGGAAAACTCGGTGGCATTGAACTGAACTACCATTCCGACCTGGACATCATTTTCATTTACGAAGGAGAAGGCGAAACCCGTCCGGTGCCGGGCACCGAACCGGACCGGTTCAAGCCTCAGACCAACAGCGAATATTTCTCGCGGCTGGCCCAGCGGATTATTTCGGTATTGACCCTGATGACCCGCGAAGGGTCCGTCTATCAGATCGACACCCGGCTCCGGCCTTCAGGGAATCAAGGGCCCCTGGTCACCAGCCTCGCCGCTTATGAACGCTACCATGAATCAAATGCCGCACTCTGGGAACGGCAGGCGTTGACCAAAGCCCGGGTGGTGTTCGGTCCTGATCGCCTGGTGCGGCGGATTGAAGACCTCAACCATCGGTTCGTCTACGAAAAACCGGCCCCTGAAGGCTTCCGGGAAGAGATCTGCCGCTTGCGGGCGCGCATGGAAACGGAAATCGCCAAAGAGAGCGCCAACCAGTTCAATATCAAAACCGGTCGCGGCGGGATGGTGGACGTGGAGTTCATCGTGCAGTATTTGCAGATTCTGCACGGCCGGGATTATCCGGCCATCCGCGTAACCAACACGCTGGACGCGTTGGCCGCGTTGCGGAAAGAGAAATTACTGAGCCAAACGGAATTCAAGAAACTGGAAAGTGGATACAAATTTTTGCGGCGGCTCGAAAATCGCCTGCGGCTGGTGCACGACCAGTCAATCAACGAACTGTCCGGCGACCGGAACTATCTGATGAAACTGGCCCGGAGGCTTGGTTATGGCGAGCGACCGCAGCGGCCGGACGAAGTATTTCTTGAAGAATACCGGATGGTTACCGAAAAAATTCGGGGAATATTCGAGCAGTTGCTCGGCTCGGGGGCAACCGCTTCGGAATAATGCCGAAGTAAGCGAAAATCAACTCGTTACAAAAAAAGGCGAACCATGCGGTTGGTTCGCCTTTTCTGGTAGACAGGTCTATGCGGCGGCAGTCGGCGGCACAAAGACCCGTAGCGCCAACTCTTCATCCAGACGCAGCAGCCCGTTGCCGTCGTTCCCGATTCGCTCAAGCTTGCGAACGATGAGCGAAAAGTTGGACTCTTCCTCGACCTGCTC
>QKFE01000275.1 GCA_003252225.1 Kiritimatiellales bacterium
GACCTGTTTTCCGAACGGCAGCCGCTATATGAAAAACATGCGGACCACATCATTCACTGCGGTGGAAAACCGCAGGCGGAACTTTTGGATGAGATCTGCGTTCTGCTGAACGGGTAAGCCGCAAAACCAGCCTGCTTTTTTTTTCGGCCACTCCTGAAATTCCAATGTTTTCAGGGGTGAAAAACAGGGGGCGTTTTGTCACCAATCTGTTTGTTCAATTTTTTCCTTCACCTGATAAAATCGACAATATATTGTGCGTAAGTTTCCGGAGGGATACTACATATTGTGTGCGTGAGGAGAGTGCTGTTTGCGGCCTCCGACTGCGCTTTTGCAATTTATAATCGCTTTTTAGAAAGGGGCATACGCATGGAAATCAAGGTGAAGAAGCGGGATACGGCCACGGTCGATTACGACGAAACGAAAATTTATAACGCCATAGAAAAGGCGGTCAAAAGCGCGGTGCAGACCGGCGACGATGTGCCGCAGCATTTGGTGACCATTGTTCGCGATATTACGGCGAAACTGGACAACATTATTAAGGGGTATTCCCACCGCGGCCAGAATGAGGTCGATGTGGAGCATATTCAGGATCTGGTTGAGCAGCAGCTGATGGGGGCCGGTCTTTATGACGTGGCCCGCGCATATATTCTTTACCGCGAAGAGCACAATAAAGCCCGAAACCGGCGTCTGCGCCCCGACGCGTCCGCGATTCAGGATTATATGCTCGTCAGCCGTTATGCCCGCTTTATGCCCGAGCTGGGCCGCCGCGAAACCTTTGCCGAAGCGGTTGCCCGTGTCCGCGATATGCACCTGCGTGCATTCCCCAAGGCGGCGGAAGACATTCACTGGGCATTTGATCAGGTGATTGATAAACGCTGCCTGCCGTCGATGCGTTCAATGCAGTTCGGCGGACGGGCGATTGAGGCGAACCATGCCCGTATGTATAACTGCACGTTCGGCATTTGCGACCGCATCGAATTTTTCGCCGAAGGCCTGTATCTGCTGCTGTGCGGAACCGGCGTTGGATTCAGCGTGGAATTTGAGCATGTTGAAAAACTGCCGCCGATTGCGCCGTCGGTCGATGAAGGTACGGTTCGCCACTTCACGGTTCCGGATACGATCGAAGGCTGGGCGGATGCGATGCAGGAACTGATGCAGAGCTATATTGACGGGTATTTGGTTGAGTTTAACTATTCACTGATTCGCGCCCGCGGCGCGTATCTGAAAACCTCCGGCGGCCGCGCTCCGGGGCATGTTCCGCTGCGCCGCGCGCTCGAACGCGCCCGGAATATTCTCGACGGCGCGCTCGGCCGCAAACTGAAACCGATCGAAGCGTACGATATCATGATGCACGCCGCCGATGCAGTGATTGCCGGCGGAGTTCGCCGCTCCGCGACGATCTGCCTCTTTTCGCCGGACGACGGCGAAATGATGAACGCCAAACGCGGGAACTGGTTCGCCGAAAACCCGCAGCGCGGACGTTCCAACAACTCGGTGAAACTGATCCGTAATGAAACATCCAAAGCGCAGTTCCTGCGTATTTTCCAGAAACAGAAAGAGTGGGGCGAACCCGGCTTCTATTTCTCCAACGACCTTTCCCACGGATGCAATCCCTGCTGCGAAATCGGCCTCAATCCGCACCTCGAAGTGAAGGATAAAGACGGCAATATCACCATCGAATCCGGCTGGCAGTTCTGCAACCTGACCGAAATAAACGGGGCAAAACTCCATTCGGAAGAGGATTTCAGAATAGCGGTTCGCGCCGCAACCATCATCGGAACCCTGCAGGCCGGTTACACCACCTTCCCGTATTTGGGAAAAACAACCGAGCAGCTCTGCCGCCGCGAAGCGTTACTGGGTGTTTCAATCACCGGCATGATGGATTCGCCGGCCATTACGCTCGATCCGATCATGCAGCAGAAAATGGCCAAATATGCCATTGAAGTGAACCGCGAGGTTTCGCTGAAAATCGGTACCGAACCGGCCGCCCGCCTGACCTGCGTAAAACCGGCGGGCTCCACTTCGCTGCTGCTCGGCACCGCATCCGGAATCCACCCGCGCCACGCCCGCCGCTATTTTCGCCGTATTCAGGCCAATAAAACCGACTCGGTTTACAAACACTTCAACGAAATCAACCCGCATATGTGCGAAGATTCCGTTTGGAGCGCCAATAAAACCGACGAAGTGATCACCTTCTGTGTCGAAGCGCCGGATGAAGCGATTCTGCGCAACGAAATGTCCGCCATTGATCTGCTCAAACATGTGCATTCCACCCAGCAGAACTGGGTGGTTCCCGGCACCGCGCGCCCGGAATCCAACCCCGGCCTTTACCACAATGTGTCCAACACGCTCACGGTTCGCGATGATGAATGGGACGATGTTGCCGACTACATCTGGGAGCACCGCGCTGATTTCACGGGCATCAGTATGCTGGCGGCATCCGGCGATAAAATCTACCAGCAGGCCCCCCACGAAGAGGTGATCACCGCACAGGATGAAACTTTATGGAACGAGTTGATTTCCAAATTTAAACCTGTAGACTACACGCAAATGCGGGAAAATTCGGATGAGACAAATCTTCAGGGGGAAATCGCATGTGCAGGCGGTGCCTGCGAATTAGTATAAAATTTCCAAGCGCTGGAAATAAAAAAGAGGGTCGCGCTTCCGTCCAACACGGAAGCGCGTTTTTTTACAAAAACAGGACAGATATTCCGCCCGTTTGACAGGCGTCAGGTTCGCAGCAGGTTGAATCGGCCCGGTTTCAAATAGAGGTTCAGCAGGTCGGCTGCATTCGCCGCAGAAACTTCGCCCGGTTTCAGCGCAGCCAGTTCCCGGTAAATTTGAAGCAGCCGATTCCCGTACGCCTCCAGTCCGTACCGCTCCAAAACAATTTTCCGGTTGTGTTCGATTTGGGGGAGAGAGGGGCGCGGGGAGAGAGGGGGAAGCAGGCTTCGGTCTGCCGGATTATCCGCCAAATGCCGGATTACATTCCGCTGGAGCGGTTCATTTAAAATACCGAAATCGATTTTGCCGTCATAAATCAGCGCTGATTTCGCCTCTTCAAAATAGGCCGGATTCCACGCTTTTGAATAGGCCGCATAACTTCGCCTCATCGCCGATTCCAGTGCGGAATAAAATTCCGGTTCACCGACCCAGCCCAGAGGAACCGGAAGCTCGGAATAGAGCGAAGAAAGATCCAGCCCCTCCGCTTCAAAATCGGCGGTGATTTCCGGCAGTTTTCGACCGATTAGCGGTTTTCCTTCCAGCCACGGTTCCAGAAACGCCAGTCCGAAACCTTCCGCAATACTGGTCGAAATCAGCGCTTCCGCATGTTGCACCAATTCGGGGAAATCATGTTTCCGCCCCGCATCAAATTCAACCGGCAGATTCAGCTCATCGGCAAATTGCACCCATTCATCGTAATATTTCCGCCAAACCGGATTCTGCGGTGCGAGCGTTGATTGGAACAGATAGCCCTCCGGCGCAAGCAGACTCCAAAGCAGAAATTCACCGATATTTTTCCGCCGGATTGCGCGGGCGGGATACAGGATGATTTTTGCAGGCGAGCCGCCTGCGGTACGGTCGGGTTGGGCGGTAACGGCGTTGGGCAGTTCGTGCACATGGGTTAAACCGATGTTTTTCAGAAAAGATTTATCCCGATAATTGATCGGGGCATACCAGACATGATCGGCTTCGGGATAGAGTGCGGAATTCAGTTCGCCGCCCGGATTTCCCGCCAACCGTTTATAATTATCGGGGCGTCCGTCTTCGGCAAAATCGTGCGGTTGCAGCAACAGTTTGCAGCCTGCTTTCGCGAGGTGTTGAACCAGTTGGGGCACAAATCCGTTTTTGCCGAGTGAATGGTTGTGGATGTGCCAGATATCCGGATCGCGGCCGAAGTGACTGCGGGCGATGGCGCGCAGTTCTTCGCTCCATTTTTCCGCTTCTGTTTTTGACGGGTTGCGGTTGTATTCCAGCGGTTGGAAGGTTTTTGTGATTGAGGCTAAAAAATCATTCGGCGCAGGCGCTTCACCGGACAGGCAGAGGATTTCAACTTTGTCGTTCAGCGATTCAACCGCGCGTTCGATCACACGCGTCACGCCGCCCGGCCTTAAATGGTAGTGAATGACAACTACAGCCAATCTGTTCATGCTTGTTGTAATAAACCACGGAATACACAGAATACACGGAATAGGTCATTATTTGTTTCCGTGTATTCTGTGTATTCCGTGGTTGCTCCTAATTGATGTTAAATTTTTCGCGGTATTCGGGGATTTCGATCATCGGCGGGCGTTCCTCTTCGACGATCTCGAAACAGACCTGCTCGAAGGTTTCGTCTTCAACCTGAAACTGGCGAAGCAGGGTGCTGAGTTCGGGCAGTTTGCCGATCACGCCGAGCGCTTCGGCGCGGTATAAAAATGCCCGGAGAATACCGAACGCCATTTTGCCGAGATCGCGTGTTTCCTGATTGCGGTGAACGCGCTGGTCGAGGTCCACCTGCGCAATGGCTTCCAATCCCCATTTTTCGTAGACATCAATCAGATGGGATGTTTCAACACCGTACCCGATCGGGAAGGGGATCTTTTCGAGCACTTCGCGCCGTACGGCATATTCGCCCGAAAGCGGCTGAATCAGCCCTGTCAGATCGGGGAAGAAAAGGGAGAAGAGCGGACGGGTCAGAATTTCGGTGACGCGGCCGCCGCCGGAGGGGCGAACGCCCTGCGAAAAGGCGAGGGGGCGGTCGTAAAAGGCTTTCACGTAGTGAACTTCGGGGCGGTAAATGAGCGGCGCAACGAGCCCGTATGCAAAACGCGGGTGGATGTTTTTAATGTCGGCATCGACGTAAACAATAATATCACCGGTCAGCTCGTAAACGGCTTTCCAGAGGTTTTCGCCTTTGCCTTTTTTCTCGCCGTATTGCGGGAGGATTTCGGCGGAGAGGTAAACGTCCGCACCGAATGTTTCGGCGATCTCGCGGGTTTTGTCGGTTGAACCGGAATCAATCACCGCAATTTCGTCGAGCAGGGGATAGCGGTCAACCAGTTCGGATTTAAACATCACGATCTCTTTGCCGATGGTTTTTTCTTCGTTGAGTGTCGGCAGGCAGAGGGAGATTTTAAGGTTCTGTTTCTCTTTTTCCTCCACCAGTTTTTTCAGATCCCAGAATTGGGAGTGGTGGGTGGTATTGTTTTTGATCCAGTTATTCAGGTTCATTGCAGAATCCTCCGTCGATGGCGAGCAGTACGGCGATGAGCTGTGCAAGGCCGGTGTAAATGGGTTTGATGCGGATGGTTTCGTTGAGGTCGTGCAGGTTGCTGGCTTCGGTGATGCCCAGCGTCACCGAGGGCAATCCGCGGCTGATCAGTTCGGAGACTTCCGACATGCTTGGGCGGATGGTCGGCTGCACCTTTAATGTTTCCATAATCTGCCGGCAGCTTTTAACCAGCGGATGCCCGACATCGATGCCGCCCGGTTCGCGCGATGAGACCACTTCAAAGTCGATTTCCGCATTATGCATGGATGCGACGTCGGCGACAATTTCATCAATCCGGTTGTGTATTTTTTTCACCATGTCGCTGTCCTGACTGCGGACTTCAAAACGGAGGCTGGAGTGCGTGGCCATGACGTTGTAACTTTTTCCGCCGCGGACGGCGCCGAGTACAACAGTGGTGCGCGGGCGGCGAGGCAGCGGGATTTCGAGAATACGGTTGATGACATCGTTCAATGCAATGATTGCACTGTTCTGTCCGGCGCGCTGCCAGTCGAGCACTTCGGGAATACGGCACGAAATCAGTCCGCGGAACATGCCTTCGGCGGTATAACTCAGGCGCCCGAGTTTTTCGCCTTCAACGCAGATGCCGGCTTCGAGCGGCAGCTTGTTGTTGTCCATGAAAAAACGGAGTCCGTCGAGATTGCCGCGCCCCAATCCTTTTGTCGAACTTAGAAGCACGAGGTTGGAATTAAGCTTGATACCCAGCGCATCGAGTATGTTCGGCAGGGTTGCAAGCACCGCCATTCCCAGCGAATTGTCGGCAACGCCGGGGCCGACAATTTCGTCGGTGAGCACACTCAGGTTGTGGTCGGTTTTCTGGTTGTAGACGGTGTCGGCGTGGGCGACGAGCAGAATGTTGCGGTCGGACTCTTTGCCGGTAATGATGCCGACGCCGTTTCCGGCTTCGTCGGATGAAACATTGACGAGTCCGCACTCCACCATCCGCTGAAGCAGCAGTTTAATCCGGGCCTCTTCTTCAAAGGTGGGCGAGGGGA
This sequence comes from Kiritimatiellales bacterium, assembly GCA_003252225.1. Taxonomy (GTDB): domain Bacteria; phylum Verrucomicrobiota; class Kiritimatiellia; order Kiritimatiellales; family Pontiellaceae; genus Pontiella. Next base: position 6,268 of record QKFE01000275.1, read on the forward strand.
TTTCGCTGAGCATAATCAGGTTGGCGATCAGGGTTTCCTGAATCACGAAAAGTTTATCGGGCAGTTCGGGGAGTATGGCCAGGATTTCGTCAAAGCTGCTGAATTCTGTTTTCATAAAAATCCTCGGTTACTGATGTCGGACGCAAGTCTAACAGAGGGAGGAATGAAGGCAAACGTGTTGTTTCTAAATGAAAAAATGCCGTGACAAAATTGTCTGGTTTTCCTGTCTGCTGCGGCTGAAAACCGCCCTCCAGGGCTGATTCATTTGTTTTCCTTTGTGCTTGAAGGCAACCACGTTGGATTTTTTGACATAACTAGGCGGAAGGCGAGTTCGGAGCCGTCTTTGCGCATGGCGGCGATGGATCCGTTGGTGGTGGCTTTGCGGGCGTTGGGT
>QKFE01000357.1 GCA_003252225.1 Kiritimatiellales bacterium
CCGGTTTCGGCGGAAATGGTTCCGCGGCTGAAGCAGGAAATCGCGCGCTCAATCTCGTTTTATTTGAACCAGCACGGCGGAAATTCCCCGGTAAAAATTTTACAGACCGGCGAACCGGCCGATTTAACCGGGCTGGATTTACCGGTCGAAACGTTTGACCCTTTTCGGAAAATGAAGGGGGAGGGGGCCGGGGGAGGGGTACTCGCCGGTTTGGCGGTTCGCGAAAACGCCGCCATAAAAATCAACCTGATTCCCGAAACACTGCAAAAAGCCCGCCGTTTTAAAAAGCGGCAGCCGGTTATTATTTCCGCCGCAATTTCCGCCCTATTGGTTTTTGCGGTCTGGATTTTCGGGCTGAATCAAATGGCCGGTTTAACGCGGCAGAAAACAGCCGCCATTAAGGGTGAAATCGCCCGGCTTGAACCGGTCGAAAACCGGTTGATTCCTTTGGAGGAAAAAGCCGCCGAACTCGAACGCGAAGCAAACGTTTACCGCGAACTGGCGGAACAGCGCGCATTCTGGCTGGATACGCTGGCGGAAATTAAGGCGTATTTGCCGAAAGGAATGTTCCTGCTGAAATCGGAGCCGATTAAAACGGAGGATAAAGTTTCCGGCCTGCGGATTTCGGCGGTCAGTTACCTCGATTACGAAACAGAGGGCGCCGATGCGGTTGCGGAGGTTCGGAATGCACTGCAGTCGAGCCCGCGGTTCAGCGATAAAACCAAGGTGACGAACCGGCCGACTAAAAGGCTGTTTGCCCGCGAGTTTGTTTTGGACGTGTTTTTTGAGGAGGCTGCGCCGTGAGTTTTCCGCAAAACAGGTTTGTTGTAATCGGCGGAAGTGTGCTGGGCGTTCTGCTTGCGGCGGAACTGATTTTCCTGCTGCTCATTCAGCGCGATTTTAAAACGGCGCAAAGGGAGTTGAAAACCGCCGAACGGCGGCTGAATCAGCTGCACAATCGCGCGCCGTATCCCTCAGAAAAAAACGTCGAACAGCTGAAAAAAAATCTCGATGGATTGGAATATCAGGTTGGCGAAATCCGGGCCGCTGTTTCGCAAAACCCTTTCCCGAAAGAGGCGGAAGAGGCTGCGGATTTCTGCGCCCGCGCGCAGGAAGTGATTGAGCGGTTCCAAAAACGGGCGGAACGCGCCGGGGTTGAATTGCCGGATTCGCTGGAAGTCGGCTTCGCGAAATATGCCAGCGGCGGGGCGGTGCCGGAAGCGGCGCATGTGCCGCGCCTTTCACGGCAGCTGTATTCCGTTGAACAGGCGGCGAATATTCTGCTCGATTGCGGCGTACTCGCGATTGAAGAGGTGACCCGCGAGGTTTTTGACGCGGAGAAAAAGAACCCCGAACCGCCGCGCCGCCGAAGGCGAAATGAACCGGATCCGCCGGAAATACCGCCGGAGCTGGTCGGCAGTAAAGCCCACCCGGACGGCCTGTTTCTGGTTGAACGGATCGGGCTGGTTTTCAGTGCAAAAGAGGAAACCGTTTGGCAGGTGCTGAGCCGTATTTCGAATGCGCCCCATTTTATGGTGATCACCGAATTTGAACACACGGCGCAAACGGAAATCCTTTCGTATAACCCGGAAGCGGTGAAGCGCGGAAACGAGAGCGACGACGAAACGCTGCAGTATTTGGCCGGCGGAATCCTCGTCGGCGAAAAGGCGCTTTCGCGCCCCGAACGTATTATCGCCGGGAACGAACCGGTGCGCGTCCGGCTCTCGGTGGATGTTTATAATTTTGATGCGGAGGTGAAAAAGTGAAACCCGCCGCAAACCGTAAACCGGGCATCGAAATCTGGGTTTTAACCGCCCTGATTTCCGGCCTGCTGGTTTCCGCCTTTTTCGTGCAGCAGCGTATCGCCGCAATGAACGCTGATCTGAAAACGGCCGACTGGCTGACGCCGCAAAAACAAAATGAGGCCCAGCCGGTTGCGCTGCCCGAAATTCCGAAACAGCCGTCGACAGAGAATACAGCTCTCTTTCTGGGTTTACTGGCCAGCGAACTCCGGGTGGTCGCCATCGGCAGCGCTTATCCGATTCCGTACGAAGCCGAAATATGCCCCTTTTCAAAAATCCCCCAGCCGGCCATGAATCAGCTCGACCGCGACGGCGACGGAATCACCGACGATTGGGAAATCAAATTCGGACTCGACCGCTATAATACCGCCGATGCGCAGGCCGATTTTGACGGCGACGGTTTTACAAACCTCGAGGAGTTCAAATCCGGAACCGATCCTGTGGATGCAGTTTCTCACCCCTTCTATGCAGAAAAATTGCGCTTCGTTAAAAAAATAGATTTAACTTTCCCCTTGATTTTCAAAGGCGCGAGCCAAATGCCCGACGGAAAAATGGTGTTTCAAATAAACTATATTCTGAATAATTCGACCCATTTTTTGACGGTTGGCGAATCGCTGGAAGGCGTTTCTGTTAAGCGTTTTGCACCGGGAGAATTTCAGCGGGATGATCGCCTTTTCGTGGTGCGTGGAAACCATGAAATCGAACTGCAAAAAGACCGGGAAACTACCGATCCAGAAAGTCAGGCAGAATTGATTAATGTGCTTGATCGGTCGTCCAAAATAGTTACTATGGGCGCGTTATTATCTTTGCATAATGACGAGTACACCGTTCTCGGTGTGAAGCAGGATCGAGTGATTCTGAAGCACAACGGTACGGGGAAAGTGTTCGACATTGTCGGTTTAACCGAAGAAGAGCGGTAACGTTTTTCGGAGGATTGTTGGAATATAGGGTGATAGTTGTTGGTAAATGCTGTCCGTGGACCCTGATGAACTTGCGGATGAAGCGGCATTTGGAATGGAGAAGCAGAGGGGAAGGAAATATGAATAAAACCTATATCTCGTCTCTTTTAGTTGTGTGTCTTGCAGGAGCACAATCGATTCGAGCCCAGGAAAGCCTGGATGATGTTTTCGCGCAATTGGACGCGGCTGAAACTGGAGGTGAGTTGGCTCCATGTCTCCGCAAACAAAGCGGTCAGCGAAGAAGCTGCTGCTGTTGAAGGTGCAAGTGCCGCTACAGTTGAAATGGATGCCGTTGCTGCACCCACAGGCGGTGGAACCGACCTGTTTTCTAAAGGTGTAGCGCTTTACAATGCCGGTGAGTATGATCAGGCGGAAGCTGTTTTTGAAGCCATGCTCGCCGAAGATCCGTACGATCGCCGCGCAATGGAATACCTGCGCCGCACAGCTAAAAAGATATCGTCGAACGAAGTTCGCAAACAGCGCACCAGCCGCGCCGTTTCGATGTCCGAAATCGATGCCGCCTGGAATCCCGAACCGAAAGTAAACGCTGCTGCGGTTCAAACGGGAAAAGGTACCGGCCCGTCGCCGGAAGAACTCGCTATTCAGGCGATGGAAGCCAAACTGAAAGGAATCGTAATTCCTCAGCTTGACTTCCGCGATGCGAACATTAAAGACGTTGTTCTTTTCCTCACAGAGACCTGCCGTCGTCAGGATTCGGAAGGAAAAGGCGTAAATATCATCGTTCAGGGTCTCGATGGCGACTCCGTAATGGGCGGCGGTTCAAGCATCACGATTTCTATTCGTGACATGAACCTCTACGAATCCCTCCAGTACATCGTCGAAATGGCTTCATTGAAATTTGAAGTGAAACCGAGCGTTGTTGCGATCATGCCGGTTGACTATGTTGCCCCGGAAGACATGAAACTCGAAAAATTTGACGTCATTCCTGAAGTGGGTGCAGAACTCGAGTCTATGGCCGGCGGCGAAGGCGGCGGTGCTGACGATCTGTTCGGCGAATCTTCCAGCACAACTACTGGCGGACCGGTTGATGTTCAGGGTTTCTTCTCAATTGTTGATTGGCCGAAAGGTTCTTCCGCAATTTACCAGCCGAATTTCCACAAGCTGTTTGTGAAAAACACCCCGAAAAATATCAAAGCCGTTCAGCGTATCCTGAATGACCTCGAAGAGGAAGCGATCGTTAAGCGTTCTCAGCAGGTTGAAATCGAAGCCAAATTCGTTGAATTCAACGAAGGCGCTTTGGAAGAGCTCGGGTTCGACTGGACGCTGTATGATAACGGCGAATTCGGCGGCTTCGGCTTAAGTCAGGGCAATGGGCCTTATTATCAGCCAGGTTCTGGACTGATGACAGCAACACGGTTGCCTGATGGTTCTGTGATATACAGCAATCCCCAGTCTGGTTATCGTCAGACTGGATACGGTCCTGTAGATGGAAGCACCACAACAGGACAGAGCCTGTTCGGTAACAACCAACGGGACAATTCTACTGCGTTCGAAGCGCTCCAGTCTGGTCTGCTGGCCTCTATGGGCGGTTCTCCGGCCGCGATGGTCTTCAGCAACAACGGAAAATTCCCGCTGGATCTCCGGATTACTGCGATGGAGCAGGAAGGTACTGCTGACGTTCTGTCTGCTCCGAAGGTAACAACGAAGAGCGGCAATGAAGCCATTATCCGTGTTGTAGAAGTTCACCGTTATCCGCAGGACTACGATGTGGAAACCGGTCAGCGTACTGCTCCGGTTGTTAAGCCGCAGGACTGGGAAAACTATGACCTTGGTGTCGTTCTGAAAGTTACTCCGGTTGTTGATGCTGAAAGCAACACGATCGATCTCGACCTTGAGCCGGAAATCAACAAGTTCAAAGGATTCGACGATTACGTTGTAGGTTACAACGCATACGAATCCGGTGGTAACAACACGTCCGAACTCTTCGGTAATGGTAGTGCCCTGTTGGCCCGTATGCCTTACTTTGAAACCCGCACGGTTCAGACTCAGGTTACTATCGCCGACGGCAGCACCATCATGATGGGCGGTCTCGTTGACGAGCGTACTGAAACCTTCCGCGATCAGGTTCCGTTCCTTGGTGACATTCCTTACCTTGGCCGCCTGTTCCGTTCCGAAGGTTCGCGTAGTGCGAAGAAAAACCTGACAATCTTCGTGAAAGCTACTCAGGTTGACGATCGTGGCATGACCCGCGCCGACCGTGAAGCTGCACGTGAAGCTGCTAACTAATTGAATTGTTAGTTTGCGATAAAACCCGCTCAGTACTGAGCGGGTTTTTTTATTTCCGATTTAGTTCGCGGGGAAAGAATTCATCCTATATTGGTACTACATTATGAAATTTGTTGCATTTGATTTGGAAACCACGGGAACAAAACCCCGGGAAGACATGATCGTTGAGGTGGGAGCGGTGCTTTTCGACGGGAACCGGGCCGTTAAAGGATATGGCGCGTTGGTTGATCCGGGGATTCCGATTCCACTGGATGCTTCTGCGGTAAACGGAATTACCGATGACATGGTGAAAGGGAAGCCGAAGATTTCGCAGGTCATAGAAGAGTTTGCTGATTTCTGCGGGGATCTTCCGCTGGTTGCCCACAATGCGCCGTTCGATTTCAAATTTATGCTGGAAGACGTTAAACTGCACAGATCAGTTGCGCCGTCGGGGATTGTACTCGATACGCTACCGCTTGCCCGGAAGGTATTTCCGGGAATGTTCAATTATAAGCTGGGAACGCTGGTTCGTCATTTCGGCTTTCCGAGCGGTACGTTTCACCGGGCGGAAGAGGACAGTTCATATTGCGGGCTGCTTTTCGCCAAAATACTTGAAACGCTCGAAATGCGAGGAGAGCCGTGTTCTGCGACAGATCTCGTGAAGATGACCGGAAAAGAGGAAATGCGTTTCCCGCAGTTTGCGCCGCAGCCGGATCAGCTGGATTTATTTTAACCGACTAAAAAGGAAATTATGAAAATCGCGTTTTTCAGCACGAAGCCCTACGACAAAAAATTCTTTGATATTGCGAACGAAAAATTCGGACATGAAATCACGTATTTCGAATCGAGGCTTCGCCGTGAAACTCTGAAATTGGCAGAGGGCTTTGACTGCGCGTGTGTGTTTGTAAACGACCGGGTTGATGCTTCCGTATTAATTGCGCTGGCGGCGCAGGGAACCCGGCTCATCGCGCTGCGTTGCGCCGGGTTTAACAATGTCGATATCCACAGCGCGAAAGAGCTGGGTATTTCGGTGGTTCGCGTTCCGGCCTATTCCCCGTATGCGGTTGCCGAGCACACGGTTGGACTGATGCTAGCGCTGAACCGCAAAGTCTACTGGGCACATTCGCGAGTGAGAGAAGGAAACTTTTCGCTCGACGGGCTGCTTGGGTTTGATATGCGCAGCCGCACGGTCGGGCTGATTGGTACCGGTAAAATCGGGGAATGTGTCGCCAGCATTCTGCGCGGTTTCGGTTGCACTATACTGGCATACGACAAATTCAAAAACCCGGTCTGCGAGGAAAAACTCGGGGTGAAATATGTTTCGCTGGATGAACTTTTCGCGCAGTCGGATATTATTTCACTGCACTGCCCGCTGCTGGCAGGTACCCGCCATTTGATCAACCTTGATGCCATCGCCAAAATGAAAAAAGGCGTTATGATCATTAACACCAGCCGCGGTGCGCTGATTGACTCGAAAGCGGCGATTGAAGGCCTCAAATCCGAAAAAATCGGCTATCTCGGAATCGACGTTTACGAAGAGGAAGAAGAGCTCTTTTTTGAAGATAAGACCTTTGAAATCCGCACGGACGATGTTTTTGCGCGGCTGACGACTTTCCCGAACGTGGTGATTACCGGCCATCAGGCCTACTTCACCGAAGAGGCGGTTTCAGCGATTGCAAAGACTACGCTCGAAAATATCACCGCCTACGAAAAAGGCGAAAATCTGGTTAATGCCGTTATGCCCGATTAAGCTTCCGGCGGGGTCTGCCCCTTTTCCAGCTCCCGCATGATAATCTCTGCGGGAGTGAGGAATTTTTTATCGTTGTTGCACGCTTTGCAGCAGGGGACGCAGTTACTTTTAACGCTTTTCCCGCCGCGGACAACGGGCAGAATATGATCCATCGTTAATTCGTCGGGGGCAAATTTACCGCCGCAATAGTGGCAGATTCCGCGCGTCAGCTGCTGCCTCCACCAATCGGATTTCCGCAATTCCTTTGCCTTTGCGCGCTCCCGTTTCACGTGCGCGGGATCCTTTTTAATATCAATCCAATCGTCGTCCACAATTAAACTCCATTCCGTGCGCAACCTACCGCCTCGCATCCCTCGAATCAATGAAAAGCATCCTTCCGCGTTGAAAATCAGGGGAGGGTGGGGGCGCGGGGGAGGGAGGAACACGTGCAGAAAAAAGACCGGGAAACCCGCATAATTGTTACAGTTAAAGTGACGATCGTCATTCTAACTGTAACAAAATTTCCTCCCCTCCTTGGTTCCCCTCTCTGGTTTGGCAACTGCCGTTCGATTCCATTTGCTTCCGGGAATGAACGCGGCCTAAACTGCGGTGTCTTGACTGAACGGAGGTTTTGCGATGAAAAAAATCGTTCTGTTGACTATATTCTCCGCATTAGCGTTGGCCGCATGCGCAAAAGAGGAGGGCAAATCCGTGGACACGAATAAAGTGGTTAAAACAGAGGCGGAATGGAAGGCGATGCTGACCGCGGAGCAGTTCCGAGTAACCCGCAAAGCCGGAACAGAACGGGCTTTTACAGGGAAATACTGGGATCACAAAGAGATCGGGATCTATTCCTGTGTCTGTTGCGGAACCGACCTGTTTCTTTCGGACACTAAATTTGAATCGGGCTGCGGCTGGCCGAGTTATTTCAGGCCGGTGAATGAAAACGCGATTGCGGAACGGCGCGATACTTCGCATGGCATGGTTCGTACGGAAGTGCGATGTTCCAAATGCGACGCCCATTTGGGCCATGTTTTTAAAGACGGCCCGCCGCCGACGGGGCTGCGCTATTGTATCAATTCGGCGTCGCTCAAATTCAGAAAAGCGGAGGATTAAAATCCGCAGGTTGAAAATTAAAGGAGAGGGAAATGAAATTCTGGTTATCCGTTTTAAGCGCATGGATGGTTTTAACGGCAGGGGCGGTTGATGTAAAACCCTTGCTGATCAGCGAACCCGTTCCCGAGGTTGAGCTGAAAACGACGGTCGGGCAGACCGTGAACCTGCGGGCTATGGCCGGGAAACAGCCGCTGTTGATCGTTTTTTACCGCGGCAGCTGGTGCCCCTATTGTAGCCGCCATTTAGCAGAGCTGCAGGAAATACAGCCCGAACTCTCGAAACTGGGTTTCCAGATTGTGGCAATCAGTCCGGATTCTCCGGAAAATGCCCGTAAAAATGCAGAAAGCGCGAAACTTTCCTTTACGTTGCTTTCTGACTCTTCCATGGCGGCGGCGACCGCGTTCGGTGTGGCTTTTGAAGCGGATGAAGCGATGCTCAAAAGCCTCGGTTCATATAATATCGACATCGAAGCGGCATCCGGCCAGAAACACCATCTGCTGCCTGTTCCGGCGGTTTTTTTTACGGGGACAAACGGGAAAATAACCTACAGCTACGTCAATCCGGATTATACGAAACGGCTGGAAAAAGAGCTGTTGCTTGCGGCGGCAAAATCGGTTGCCGAGACAAAGAAATAGCAGGGAGGGGAACGGCGGTATCCTCCGGAGCAGAACCTGTGTTTGTGTTTTTGCTTTGGGCGCAGACTATTGAACCATATTTGAATCAATTCCGGCTTCCATTCTCTCGAATTTACGCGAAGATGTTCTCCCTCTGGAAGGGGTCGCGGGGGGATTTTGAGCGGCACTTCAGAGGGAAAACGGGAGGAAATATGAAAAAAGGAATTATGGCAGTATTGGGCCTGTTTGCGGCCGCTGCTCTGGGAGGGATCGACATCAAGCCGGTCATGATCGGCGATCCGATGCCGCAGGCCGCCCTGACCAACGTGAAAGGCGACAGTTTTGACCTGTTGGGAGCCGCGCAGGATCATCCGCTGGCGCTTGTATTTTATCGCGGCAGCTGGTGCCCTTATTGCACCCGGCATCTGGCCCAGCTTAAGGAACTGGAACCGAAACTCCGTAAACTGGGTTATCAGATGATCCTTATCAGTCCGGACCGCTATGAAAAGGTGGCGGAGTGCGCTGCAAAGATTGATGCCGGGTTTACAATGCTGTCTGACGCATCCATGAAGACGGCGTGGAATTTCGGGATTGCTTATCCGGTAACCGATCAACTCCGCGAAAAGCTGAAAGAGCACAACATCGACCTCGAAGAGTCTTCGGGGCAGACACATCACATGCTACCTGTGCCGTCCGTTTTCCTGATTGATACCGACGGCTATATCAGTTTTTCATACATCAACCCCGATTTCACCAGCCGGATTGATCCGGCGGTATTTCTGGCGGCGGCCAAATCCGCTCTTAAAGCGGATTAGTTGAACTCCCTGTTTTTCAGGCGTCGGCAGTATTGCTTCGTTTCGTCTGTCACAACGCCGGAAAGCAGGATCAGGCCGATCAGATTCGGGATGGCCATCAGGGCGTTGGCGATGTCCGCCAGCGTCCAGATTATTTTCAGTCCGCCGATGGCGCCGACTGTGATACAGCCGACAAACACCCACCGATAAAGCGGAATCGCTTTTTCGCCGAAAAGGAATTCGGCGCAGCGGTCGCCGTAATATGACCAGCCGAGCATCGTTGAATAGGCGAAAAAAATCAGGCCGAAACCGACGAGATATTGGCCGTATCCGAAAAGCCCCTTTCCGAAAGCGTGTGCGGTTAAAGCGCCGCCGTCGTGTTCGCCGGTATTGGCGCCGGTCACCAGAATAACCAGCGCGGTCATGGTGCAGATAATCAGTGTGTCAACCAGTGGTCCGAGCATCGCAACCAGCCCCTCGCGTACCGGTTCGTTGGTTTTCACCGCTGCATGTGCAATCGGCGCGGAACCGAGGCCGGATTCGTTGGAAAAAACGCCGCGCGCCACGCCGTAACGGATTGCCGTTCCGACCGCGCCGCCGGCCGCCGCGTGCGGAGTGAAGGCATATCTGAAAATTTCGGCCAATGCGGCGGGGATTGCCGCTGCGTTCAGAAAAAGAATAACCGCTGCGCCCAGAATATAAAAGGTGCACATAAAAGGGACAATTACCCCGGCCACATTGGCGATCCGTTTAATCCCGCCCAGAATCACAATACCGGTTAAAAAAGAGAGAATGAGCCCGGCCGACAGGCTCATCCACGAAATATCAAATCCCTCCCACAGCGAAAACCCGGTTTTGGCCGCCGCTTCCGGCAGCAGATAATTCAGGCCGCCGACCACCGAATTCGCCTGCACCATATTTCCGATTCCAAACGAGGCGATAATGCCGAAAGCGGCGAAAACAATCCCCAGTATTTTCCCCAGCTGTTTTTGCGGCAGCCCCATTGAAAGGAAATACATCGGCCCGCCGCTGGCCGAACCGTCATCGTGAATCCGGCGGTATTTCACGGCCAGCGTACACGACGCGAATTTGGTGGCCATTCCGACCAGTGCCGTAACCCACATCCAGAAAACAGCGCCCGGTCCGCCCGCCGCAATCGCGGTGGCGACGCCGGCAATATTTCCCGTTCCGATGGTTGCCGAAAGCGCCGTCGCCAGCGCCTTGAAATGGGAAACATCGCCGTCCTCTTCCGGCTGATCATATTTCCCCGCCACGCACGCAATCGCATGGCCCAGATGGCGAACCTGAACAAACAGCAGCCGAACCGTTAAAAACAGCCCCGTACCCACCAAAAGAAAAATCGTCGGTAATCCCCAGACAAACCCGTCAACCCGGTTCAATAAATCGTTCAACCCTTCCATCGCAACTCCCTGAAATTTGCGGGAGCTTAAAAAATCGAACCCGGAAGTGAAAGCCTGTTGTGAAAAAGTGACCATTCGGAACGTAGATTCACCGCTGTCGCCGCGCGTTATACATACCGAGTGCTGAATGGCGGTAACGCGACGAGGGCGTCGCGTCTACGTTCACTCATTTGTTTTGTTTGGGTTTTTTTCCCCGCAGAGTTTACAGGCGCGGTACCCGGCCTTTTCCGCTTCCGTCGCTGATTTGAACTCTTCCGTCGAGCCTTTGGCGGAATAATGGCGGCAGGTCGAAACGTGGTAAATCTTACTCTGCCGGTTTCCCTTAACGGCCGGTCCGCCATCCGCGAAAGAGACCGGTGCGCAGATCAGAGAAAAAGCCAGCAACCCATTCAGAAGCCCTCTTCTTTTCATGTTTCCCCCTTTTATAAATCGCCGCTAAATTAAAGGTTCTCGTTTCCGATGTACATTGCTATTTTGTCGTCGTTATAACCGGATTTAAAGGGAGATTTGCGGGATGTTATTGCGGGTTATTTTAATCTGTATTGTTTATGCCGTCAGTTCGATGTTCGCGAACGGTGATGCTGAAGCCCTGTATAAACAGGGTGTCGCACTATTTAAAGCGGAGCCTGCCCGTGCTTTGTCTCTTTTCGAACAGGCCGGGCTGGAAGGCCATGTTTCCGCGATGACCGGCGCGGGGCATTGCTATGAAAACGGCATCGGGGCGGAAACGAATTATAACGTCGCAATCGAGTGGTATGAAAAAGCGGCTGAACAAAATTCTATAAATGCCTGTGAAGGCCTCGCCCGTATTTATGCCTCCTGTCCTGACCCCAATTTCCATGATGGTGCAAAGGCAGTGAAGTTTGCTTCTGCTGTAGCAAAGAAAAAACCGCGGGATGAGGATAGCCTCGTTTTACTGGCTGCCGCATATGCTCGAAACATGGAGTTTGAATACGCAGAGAAAGTGCAATCTCAGGCCGTCCGAAACGCGGATATCAAGGAAGTTGAAGAGCAGAAATGCTGGATTAAGCGTTATCAAGAAGGATCTCCCTGTCCACCAATTGCCACCGAAGTTTGGCTGTTAAATGCGGCAGACAAAGGTTCGCTTTGGGCAATGGTTCAGCTTGGAAAGGCGCATCTACAACAAGGAGACTCTCAGGGTGATTCGCAGGCCCGTATATGGTTCGAGCGTGCGGCAGAAAAGGGATCCGCCCAGGGAGCGTTTACGGTCGGGAAGTTGTACTGGATGGGTTTTGGTGGTAAGCGGGATATGGAAACAGCCCTACAGTATTTTTTGGAAGCGGAACAGGGCGGAGTTGAAGATGCTGTCTTTTGGGTGGGTTATGCGTATTGCTGTATGCGGCGAAGCTATGGCGATTTGAGCAACGCGATAAAATACTTCGAGAAACAGGAAAGCAAGCAACTGGATCCTTTAAGTAACGCTTTCCTTAAAACCCTGAGCTACACGAATTGGCGCGACAGGCTGTTAGATGACGATGCTGGCAAGATATACGTGACCGGTTGCCATTTTTCCAGAGCAAGTACTCGAACTTATAACACTGCGTTGTATGAAAATCTGACTAAAGAAGTTCCGGCCGATTATCCCCGCGCCTTGGTTTGTTATATGATAGCGGCTGAAGGCGGGTATCTACATGCCCCTCAGGCGGTTTTAACATTGTTAAGAGAGGATCATGTGGGTTTGCCTGCTAATCCTGACATGGCGCGTGTCTGGGAACGCCGGATGAAAACAACCGGCAGTTTTGACCCATATGAGAAGAGCAATTGACGTTAAACCTTCTCAATGACTGCGGCGCCGAAGGTGAAGCCGCCGCCGAAGGCGGTGAGGCCGATGAGGGCATCGGGCGCCATTTCGGGGATGAGTTCGCACAGGGCAATCGGAATGGTGTTCGACGAGGTGTTGCCGTATTTGCGGATATGGTTGAACATTTTTTCCGGCGGGCATTTGATCGTTTTCCGGATCGCTTCGATGATGCGCTCGTTGGCCTGATGCGGGACGATTTTTTCGAGGTCTTCGACGGTGATTCCGCGTTCGGCGCAGGCGTCGTCGAGCATATCGATCATTTTGCGCACGGCCAGTTTGAATACGGTGAGTCCTTCCATCTCAATCACTTCGCCGCTGCCCATATTCGGGACATAAAGCACTTTATCCTCCACGCCGGTTGCGGAAAGAACCGGGCGGTTCAGTTTTACCCCGATATTGCCCGGCCGCTGTTCGCAGCTCACCAGCGACGCGGTTGCCGCATCGCCGAACAGGGCCATCGTTTTCTGGTCGTCGTGGTTGACCATCGGCGAAAGCGTTTCGGCGGTGATAACGATCACCTTCTTTTCGGGCGCATTGGTCAGGAAATCGAAGGCCGACTGCAGGGCATACATATACCCCGAGCAGGCGGCATTCACATCGTGCGCCTGCATCAGCACTTCGCCTTTGGCCGGGCTTAAATGGTGCAGAACCTTGCAGGCCAGCGAAGGCGTCATCGCCAGCGGTGTACCGGTTGAGCAGATAATTGCGCCGATATCCGAAATCTGCAGGCTTTCTTTTTCGAGCAGTTTTTTCGTGGCATCCACCGCCAGCGTGACGACGTTTTCGTTGCCGTCGATCCAGTAGCGGTTTTCAATACCGGTCCGTTTGCGAATTGCCTCCGAATCCCACTCGTGCCGATTCTGCAACAGCTCCTCATTCGTCAGATGCCGGGAACCGAGAACGGTGGTGATGGTGGAAATATAAATGGAGTTTGAGGTTTTAAGTTTTAAGTTTGAAGTCGGAGCGGACTGCACTTCTGCTTTTCGGCGACGTTCCATAATCGGGGTGCCGGGGTCTTCTTTCGTGACCGGTTTGAGCTGCGCCGCTTCGTTCGACGCAATTTTAACCATCGGCGTTCCGACCGTTAAAACATCGCCCTCTTCAACCAGTATTTCGGAAACGGTTCCGCCGACCGGGGCGGAAATATCCATCGAAGCTTTATCCGCTTCTACCGACGCAATCAGATCGCCTTCGGAAATCGGGCTGCCTTTTTCAACCAGCAGGCTGGCTACGGTGATCGTTTCATCGGACGGACTCGAACCGATCGCTTTCACCGTAATAATGCCGGAATTGTCTTCCACCGGTTTTTCCCACCGCAGATCGATATCCAGCAGTTCGCAGCATGTTGAGAGTGTGCGTTTGAAAGAGGGCAGTACATCAATCTGGCAGGAAAAATCGTAGGGGATATAGGTGTCGGGCCGCGTGACGCGCGCGATTTCAACCTTCGTTTCGGCTTTTTCAGCAACCACCGCCGCGATTTCACCGCCCATTCCGGCGGTCTGGTTGTCTTCGTGCACAATCACCAGTTTGCCGGTTTTCCGGGCGGAATTTAAAACGGTCTCTTCGTCCCACGGGAAAATAGTCCGCAGGTCGATCACTTCGGCGTTAATGCCGACTTCGGAAAGGGCTTCGGCGGTGCGCTCAATCACCGGCATCGATCCGCCCCAGCTGACCAGCGTAATATCCTGCCCGACCCGCGCAATCCGCGCTTTACCGATCGGCACAAACTGTTTTTCAACATCGGCCGAAGTGGTATTCGAGCGGTCGTTAATCAGGCTTTTCGGGAAGAGAAATACGGAGGGCCGGCCCGATTCAAAAATCGCGTTCAATAATCCGGCGGCATCGGCGGCGGTTGAAGGCATAAAAACATCGACGCCCGGAACGTGCGCGCAGATGGATTCCATGGTTTGCGCGTGGTAAGGGCCGAGGCCGGGGCGGTATCCGCCGGCAATCGACATCACTAAAACGGGCGATTCCCACTGCCCGTTGGTACGCCAGTACATCGCGCCGATTTCGGACAGAATATGGTTGTAGGCCACCGGCAGAAAATCGGCGAACTGCATAAAGGCCACCGGTTTCCCGCCGGCGAGCGCCTGCCCGGTACTGACGCCGAGAATCGTATTTTCGGCCAGCGGGGCATTATTCACCTGTTCCGGAAACGCCTGCGAAAGGCCGCGGGTCAGGCCGAAAACATCGCCTTTCGGGTCTTCGATATCCTGCCCGAGCAGGGTGGTTTTCGGGTCGGCGGCAAGCCGCGCTTTCAGGGTGGCGCGCATCGCTTCGAGCATGCTCAGTTTGCGATCGTTTTCGGTGCCGAGATATTCTTCGCGCTGCGGCGGAAGCGGTTTCTTTGCGGTCAGCTCCGCTTTTGGCGTGGTGCCTTTTCGGGCGGTGTGAAAGGCGGCATCGACCTTTTCTTTGACGTCGTTTTCAACCGCTTTAATTGCCGCTTCGTCCACGCCGTTTGCCAGCAAAAATGCGCGGAGTTTTGCACACGGGTCGGCGTTTTCCTGCGCGTGCCGCAGCTCGGCTTCGGAGCGGTAAACCGACTGGTCGTCGGCATTGGTGTGGCTTTCGAGCCGCTCGACGTTGAAGACCACAATCTGCGGCCCGCGGGTTGAGCGGATTTGCCCGACGACCTCTTCAAATTTACTGAACGCGGCCGGCGTATCCGACCCGTCAATCCGGTGAATCGGCAGGCCGTAAAAAGTGTCGGCATCGCCGCCGGGCAGCGAATAAAAGGTGTTTCCCTTTGTAACGGTCGAAAGCGCAAAGCGGTTATCTTCAATCAGAAACAATACCGGCAGATTGGTGCGGACGGCTTCGGCGACGGCTTCATAAAAATCGCCCTGCTGGGTGGCGCCGTCACCGACCGAAACAAGCACGAGCGGGTTTCTGGGTTCATTTTTAACCGTGGAAGCGACGCCGACCGCCTGCAGCACATTGCTGCCGACCAGCGTCGGGGTGCTCAGAATATTCAGCGACGCATCGCACGGAAACGCGGGCATACGGCGGCCCGCCGAATTAGACTCCGCCTTGCTGAACAGGCCGTAAAAAACCGTTTCATAGCTGACGCCGCGGGCATACGCCAGCGCACGGTCGCGGTAGTGCAGATGCAGCCAGTCGGATGCGGTCAAATGCGGGGCAAGCGCCGCCGAAGCTTCGTGCCCGGACGACGGAATATAGAAAAAAACTTCACCCCGCTGCGCGGCGGCCGACTGCAATTGGTCGGTGTAGCGCGAGGCGGCCATGGGGCGGTAGATATCGAGCAGTATGTCTGCGGGAGGTATGTTCATTAAATTTCCGGCTCTTATTTAAAAGGAAATAGTAGGCCACCGCGCCGCCGCAGGTCGATGCGGAAATTACATTAAAACACGGGGAAGAGGGGGCGCGGGGGAGAAACCGGCGTTTGTGGGAAAATTCTCGGCACTCCCGCTTTTTGACACTGGACAACGCGCCCGCTATGCTGTCTTTTATTAAGTTGCTTTGAGGATTATGAAAAAGAGAAACGTAGATCTGGTTTGTGATATTGCGGAGCTGATTTCGCTCGCTGATGCGGGGCACGACCGCAAAGTGCTGTTGCAGAGTGTGGTCACTTCCGTGGCCAAACATATGCAGGCGGATGTCTGCTCGATCTATATTTATGACGAAGACGACCGGGAATTGACGCTGCGCGCAACGCAGGGGCTCGATGAACGTGCGATCGGAACCGTTAAACTTAAACTGGGCGAAGGAATTACCGGGCGCGCCGTCCGCGAACTGCGCCCGATCTGCGTCGGAACCGCTTCGCAGAGCGCCTCCTATAAATTTTTCCCCGGTATTCATGAGGAGAATTTCGAGGCCTTTCTGGCGGTTCCGATTCTGCGCGGCCTGCGGCGTATCGGCGCATTGGTGGTTCAGGCCGGCGAGCCCAACTACTTTACGCCGAACGACGTAAAAGCGCTCCGCGCCATCGCCGCCCAGCTGGCCACTATGATCGAAAACGTGCAGCTTTTGAGCGAAGCGCGGATTGAGGCGGAAGAAGAAACCGTCGAAATCATTCCGAAAAAAGTTACCGCCCAGCAGATTATCCGCGGACGATCCGCCAGTACCGGAACTGCGCGGGGAAAAGCCTACACCCTGAACTCATCCAAAACCGACAGCTGTCTCCTCCCCGACCCGAACGGATGCCAGTATACCGTCGAAGATTTTGAAAAGGCGCTCGAAAAAACAGTCCGGCAAATTAGCAAACTACAGCGGCAGACCAGCGAAGAACTCGCCGATGTCGCCGTTCTGATTTTCAGTGCGCATCTGCTGATTCTCGAAGACTCGCAATTTTCCGGGCGGATCGCCAAACTGATTCAATCCGGCACCTCGGCGCTGAAGGCGATCGCGACCGTGGTGAATGAATATGTCGAGGTCTTCTCCAAAAGCAAAATGCCGCTGATTCGCGAAAAGGTGCTCGACGTCAAAGATTTGGGAAACCGCCTGACGCAGAACCTGCTGAATGAAGAGGCGGAGGAGTGCGATTACCGCGGGCAGATTATTATCGCCCACGAACTGCTGCCCTCCGACATTCTGAAACTCTCCGCCGAAAACGTGGAAGGCTTTATCGTCAGCAGCGGCGTCACTTCGCACAACGCGATTATCTGCCGATCGCTGGGCATTCCGATGGTGGCCGTCAGCCGCGAAGCGGCGGACAGTATTGCCGACGATGAAGAGATGCTGATGGATGCCGAACAGGGCATTATCTATCTGCGGCCGGGCGACGCGGTTTACGCGAAATACCGCGACCTCGATCAGGCCTGGAAAGCGCTGCACAATGCGGCGGATATGAAGGCGGAAACGCTGACCAAATGCGGTGAACCGGTCCATATTTTTGCCAACATCAACCTGCTCAGCGATCTGCAGCCGGCCCGTAAATTCAAGGCGCAGGGCGTCGGCCTTTACCGCTCCGAATTCCCCTTCATTGTCCGCAACGATTTCCCGACCGAAGAGGAGCAGTATCTCATTTATAAAAAGCTGGTTGACCAGATGGAGGGGAAAACCGTCACATTCCGGACGCTTGATATCGGCGGCGACAAAATGCTCTCCTATTATTCCAACGTCAACGAGGCCAACCCGTTCCTCGGAATGCGCGCCATCCGTTTTTCGCTACAGAACAAGGATATTTTCAGCCAGCAGCTCCGCGCCTTCCTGCGCGCCGGGGCGGATGCGGACACCCGGATTATGTTCCCGCTGGTTTCATCGGTCGATGATTTCTGCGCCGCACGCGATATTGTTTACGAATGCATGGATCAGCTCGAAAAAGAGGCTATTCCGTTCAGCCGCAAAACCAAACTCGGCGTGATGATGGAGCTGCCCTCCGCCGTTGAAGTGGCCGATGAACTTGCTCATGAAGCCGACTTTCTTTCCATCGGATCAAACGACCTGATCCAGTATATGCTGGCGGTCGACCGGACGAACGAAAAGGTTTCCAATCTCTATCTGGCGCACCACCCGGCGATTCTGCGCGCAATCAACCGGATTGTTTCCGCCGCAGTTACACAGGGGAAAGATGTCTCTATTTGCGGCGACCTTTCCGCCGATCCGCGGATGCTGCCCTTCCTGCTCGGCGTCGGCCTTCGTAAGTTCAGTATCGACATGATCAACGCCCCGACCGTCCAGCGGCTGGTTAATTCAACGTCGATTGCGGAGGCGGAGGAAACCGCCAATACGATGCTCGACTTCGGCCGTATTTCCGAAATTGAAGCCTATCTCATCGACCGGCAGGCCGTTTGCGAGGCGGAGGCTTAAGGGGTTTCGGCGGAGGGGGTTGCGTCCTCCGTTTCCCCCCATTTTAAGTCGGAAACCTGAAGGGTGGTTTTGCTTTCGGAAACATAGTCTTTGATTTCGAGGTCTTTCGCCACCCACATGCCGTCCATCTTTTTGATGCTCTTAATTTTCATGCGGCGGAGCAGTTGATCTTTCGGGTCGAGCGTCTGTGCTTCGAGCAGCATCCCCATGTTTTTTTCGATCCAGAGCCGCATGATATTTTCGGAATCGGGGACGGGAACATCGACCACATAGGCATCGCGGTTGATCTTCTGATCTTCCGTAATCAGTTTTGAATTGGGCCACCAAAGAACGGAGAAACTGAGGTCAGCCCATGAAATACCCGAATCGAGAATGTCGGAGGTCGGCGTATTTTCCGGGTTGGAAAAAACATAACCCGGTACATCGCCGCTCCACGTAATCGTCAGCGATTCGTTATCGATCCGGTAGTTCGCCGTCGGGTTTTCCGCTCCCCAGTTGAGCTCCATCGACACCGGCAGGTTGGATTTGGTGTAGCCGCTTTTGGTTCGGACTTTCAGCGAGCCGGTCAGCGTCAGCGGATCTCTGGGCAGCTTTGACCGGACGAAGGCCAGTATTTCATCGCCGGATTCCGGTTCGGCACAGCCGGAAAGAACACACAATAACACGAAAATAAATGGCAGTAGTTTTTTCATTCAGCTCTTCCTCATTTTCTGAACCACGGATGAACGCAGTTGGACACGGATGAATCCGTGTTAATTGGTGTGTATCTGCGGTTCTTATTTCTCTTCTGAAAGTTTCAGCGCATAGCGCAGGGCCTGGTCGATATTTTTCACCGTTTTAAAGGTCAGTTTCTTTTTCACGTCAGCCGGAATTTCATCGAGGTCGATCCGGTTTTCCTCCGGCAGCAGAATATGCCGAATTCCGGCGCGCGATGCGGCCAGTACTTTTTCCTTAATTCCGCCGACCGGAAGCACGCGGCCGCGCAGAGAAATTTCGCCGGTCATGGCGAGGTCGGGCCGAACCGGTTGATCCAGCAGCATCGAAAGAATGGCCAGCGAAATCGCGACGCCGGCGGACGGGCCGTCTTTCGGGGTTGCGCCGGCGGGGACGTGAATATGAATGTCCGCCTTTTCAAACCGATCCGCATCCAGTTTGAAGGTGTCGGCATTGGCGCGCAGATAACTGAGGGCGGCGCGCGCGGATTCTTTCATGACATCGCCGAGCGATCCGGTCAGAATCAGTCCGCCTTTGCCGGGCATACAGGTGGCTTCGATGAAAAGAATATCGCCGCCGACCGGCGTCCACGCCAGCCCGGTAACCACTCCGGTCAGCGCGACGCGTTCGGCGACATCGCGGTTGATTTTAACCGGGCCGAGGAAGGTTTTGAGTTTGCGCGGCGTAACTTCAACGGGGCGGGTTTTGCCTTCGGCGATGCTGCGCGCCACTTTGCGGCAGACGTTGGCAATCTGCCGTTCGAGGTTCCGGACGCCGGCTTCGGCGGTGTAGCCGGAAATGATGCCTTCGAGCGCCGCGTTGTCGAATTTGACCTGCGTGCGTTTCAGTCCGTGTTCTTTGATGGCTTTCGGCACGAGGTAACGACGGGCAATATGCACCTTTTCCTGCATCGTGTAACCCGAAATACGGATCACCTCCATCCGGTCGCGCAGCGGGCCGGGAATGGTGTCGAGCATATTGGCGGTGGTGATAAACAGCACCTTCGAAAGATCGAACTGGACGTCGAGATAGTGATCCTGAAAGGAGGAGTTCTGTTCGGGGTCGAGCACCTCCAGAAGAGCGGAGGCCGGGTCGCCGCGGAAATCTTTGCCCACTTTATCAATCTCATCGAGCATGATAACCGGGTTGTTTGTGCCGCAGCGGCGCAGGCTTTCAATAATACGGCCGGGCATCGCGCCGATATAGGTTCGGCGGTGTCCGCGTATTTCCGCTTCGTCGTGCATTCCGCCGAGCGACATGCGTACAAACTCGCGCCCGAGCGCGCGCGCAACGGATTTTCCCAGCGATGTTTTGCCGACACCGGGCGGTCCGGCGAGGCAGAGAATCGGGCCTTTCAGATCCTTTTTCAGTTTGAGCACAGAGAGATATTCAAGGATGCGCTCTTTAACTTTTTCGAGGCCGTAGTGATCCTGGTTGAGGATTTTTTCGGCGGCGAGAATATCAAGAAGGTCTTCGGTCGATTTATCCCAGGGCAGTTCGGACAGCACGTCAAGGTAAGTGCGGATCACCCCGTGTTCGGGCGAAGCGGGCGGTACGGCTTTGAGCCGCTGGAGTTCTTTATCGGCCGCTTCGCGCGCTTCCGCCGGAAGGTTGGCGGCATCGAGCGCTTTTTCGAGTTCGAGGATTTCGTTGGCCTGCGGATCATCCTCGCCCAGTTCCCGCTGAATGGCTTTGAGCTGTTCGCGCAGGAAGATTTCGCGCTGTGTTTTATTGAATGTTTCGTGAACCTTGCTCTGGATTTTATTGCCCAGTTTGAGGATCTGGTGTTCGCGGTTCAAAAATTCCATCAGCGTATTCAGCCGGTTGCCGGGGCGGTTTTCGGCCAGCAGATTCTGCCGTATTTCAAGCGGCAGCGGCAGATTGGTGGCAATCAGGTCGGCCAGCTGCGCGGGGGAACCCATATTGAAAATGGCGATCGAAAGTTCATCGGGCAAATTCGGCGACATCGTCACGATCTGCTGGAATTTTTCGGACGCATTCCGGGTCAGTGCTTCGAGTTCGAGCGAATCGTCGAGTATCTCCTGAATCATCTGATAGTGGGCGGTCGGATAATCCCCTGTATTGATTAAATCCTGCAGTTCGCAGCGGGAAAGCCCTTCCACCAGAATATGGGTGGAACCGTCGGGAAAATTCAGCGTTTTAATCATCCGCGCAACGCAGCCGACGCGGTAAATATCGTCCGTTTTCAGGTTGGTTTCATCCACCTCTTCGCGGCGCTGCAGCGACGTGATGAAATGGGGCGTGCGCGTTGAAAGTTCGGTCACCAGCTTTTTCGACTCCTCCGTTGTGATCACCAGCGGGGCAACCATCTGGGGGAAAAGCACAAAATTTTTCAGCGGCATCACCGGCAGAATATCCGGCACTTCCTGTTCGGGGATAATTTCAATTTCAACGTCGTTCGGATCTTCCTGTGCGCTCATATAAAAGGATATCGGTTATTTGTTAATGATTGAGTGCAAGAGTAGGGCAGACGCCCCCGAATGTCTGGAAAAATGCGCCGGATATTTTGCAAAAGAAAAGCCGCGGGCTGAGCCGCCGGATTATGTTTGACGGGCTGAACCGGAGGGGGTATTGGTTTGGCCACATTTGAATATTGATTTTGCGTTTTACGCAGTTTGTTCCCCAACCAAACGACCAAGTAATTTTCACGGAACAACTGGCGGAAGAACGCGCCCGCTCGGGCGCGGCTTCAGCCGGGTTCCGTGTGGGCTTGGTCGCCCAGGTTGGGGTCGGTGGGAGTCCGCGCCCCTTCTTTTTTGGGGCGCTCAAGAAAAGGGTGGTTATGCGAGCGGATGTTGATGCGCTTTTGGCAGCGGTGCTGTTAAGCGGAATTTCGGGAGTTTCAGGCGGAAAGGTGGAAGAGGGGAATCCGACCGGTTCATTATCTACTCTGGAACAGATCACGGAAATTGCGGAAGGGAACCAGAAATTGTTCTGGCAACTTCTGCCACCCTCCTCAGAGGATGTGGTTTATATCCATCCGGAAAAAACGGTACGCGTTGTTGACTGGGGGAGCGGGGAGTGGCCCCGGGACTTGCTGAAGTATATGTATGCAGAAATGGGGACTGCGACTTCCGGTGCAACATATCCTTTTTATCGACTTACGGTTCTGGAAGAGGATGGAAGTTTTGTTTTCTATAACGCGTATGATCAGGAGGTGAGCCGGATTCCGCTTGGCCGGGAGTATAACCCATACCATTTTGCTTTGGAGCATTTCGGAGTGCATTCTGAGGAGGAGTTGACCAAGGAGCAGAAACAGTGGGGGCGGAGTTCGAATGTCGGGACAACGATGCTCCTTCTGCCAAATACTTTTGCCGCATCGTATGCGCAGGAAACGGCCGACAGTATGGAGGTGGCGGCGTTTTCTGCGGACACGCTCTTTGCAGGAACGGGGACGATGACCGCGTTATCCGTCCCTTTACCCCCGGATTCCGGCACTACGGGCGGCGGTACTTCGTCCAACCTTAATCTCAGGGTCACAATGCGTCTTCCGCTGGAAGAGGGTTTCGGCCCTTATTTGGTGCTGTACGGGAAAGAGAACCTGATTTACGACGACTGGGAACTGATAGACGACTGGATTCCGACTTACGGGCTGGATGAATTGGCTTGGGAAGATGCGGCGAGTTCTAACAAAGGCTGTTTCTTTTACCAGTATTTCCCGGCAACCGATACGAATATGGACGGGATTTCAGACATTGTTGCCGAGCGGAACGGTTCGGCATGGACGAACAGTTTCTGCACGGTGGATTCGGATGGCGACGGGCTGCTCGATGTCTGGGAGATGAAACTTTTCGGCAGCCTTTCGCAGGATGCAGAGGATGATTTTGACGGCGAAGGTCTTCTGAACGGGGAAGAGCTGGTTTGGAATATAAATAACAACACGGTGGTGATGTATTCCGACCCGGGGCTTGCCGACAGTGACGGCGACGGGCTGGATGACCGGGACGAGATAAATTACAAGACAAAGCGTATGGGTGCGGATTCTGACGGAGATTCCATCAGTGACGGAACAGAGGTTCTGGTTAACCGGACGGATCCGAACAACCCGGATATAACCGCGCCCACTATTTCCTTTAACTGATTTTGTTGTCCCGGAGTTTGAAAATGAGATTTTTACCAAAGAAGAGCGTTAATTTTCTGCTGTCCTGTCTGATCGTTTTGCAGGGCGTCCTGCCGTTTGTTTCATTGGCGTATTGGGTTGAAGTGGAGGTATGGGTTCCCGGGCACTATGAAACAGAATATGTCCCCGGGTACTATGACGGGTATGGGTGGATTGACGGGTATGAATTCACCTATTGGGTTCCGGGGAACTTTGAGACCCGACGGGTCTGGGTTGACGATCCGGGCGGAGATGACGATGACGGGGATGGGGACGGAAGCACAAATGAGCCGATTGATACCCGGACGGGAAGCAACTACTTTACCGAAGAACGGATCGCGGTTTCCTGTCCGGGAATTCCGCTTGAACTGGATTTGAAATACCAAAGTATCTCATCCATTTCTCCGGGAAGGCTGGGCGGCGGTTGGCGTCATACCTATGAATGGTTCCTCAATGATCAATCCAACCGGGTGGTGATCACTACCGGAAACGGGAGTCAACTGCCTTTTGAAGTTGTGGATGGGGCGTATGAGACGCCGGAAGGCTCCATGTGGAAGCTGGAAAAGACGGGCTCGGATTTTGAATTAAAGCTGCCGTCCGGAGTCAAGTATCTGTTCGGCTTGAACGGAAGGCTGACCCGGATTGAAGATGCGTGGAGCAACTTTCTGGACTTTTCCTATGGAACCAATGACTGCCTCGAAACAGTTACCCATGCGAACGGGCGGCAAATGGTTTTCAGCAATCATTATGATTCGGTTTCCGGAAAATGGCTTGTTTTCAGTGCCGGAGTGGAGGGTGGGGCTACTTTGGGATTTCGTTATAATTCGGACGGACTGTTTACCCAGATTGTCGAACAGGTCGGCACCGTCAGTTATACCTCTTCGTATGCGTATGCCGACGGTTTTCTGACGAACAAAATCAATGGCGCCGGGTTTGAATACAACTTTGATTATGAGACAGGAACGGACGGAAAGCCGAATGGTAAAGGAACCCATCTGGCCGTCGATGGCTATTATGAACATGATGTTGAATACCTTGGCTGGAACATAACGGATGTCACATATCACCGGCGCGGCGCGGATCAGATTTACCGGTATTCACGGAATGAAGACGGAATGCTGACGGGAAAATACGGCCCTGCCGGTTTTGTCGGGGATGTTGACCAGCTCGGGGTGCGGTACACGTATTCGACAAACGGTATCGACAAAACCGCAGAGGCTTTGTTTGACGCGCGGATTGGTGAAACCTGGTCGCAGTGGATGCAGTATGATGCGGATCATAATATGACCAACTATTCGGTTGCGTACTGTTCGGAAAACCCGGTTAAGCTGGTTTCCTTGGAATACGACTCCGTCTGGCAGCTTCCAACGGCGGTCGAAAGTGCGGACGGAACGCGGATTGAAATCGCCTACACCAACGGACTGGCCGGGCTGGTTAGGCAGTTTTTAAGTGAATCCAACAGTCTGGATACGGCCATTGCCTACACCACCAACGGGCTGGTCAGCGCGGTGACCAACGCAAACGGCCATGCCGCGGCATTTAAATATGATCCGGATGGAAATCTTATCCTGATCACTCAGCAGGTCGGCCCGATGGTTACGAATTGTTATGATGCCCTCGGCTTTATTTCCGAGATGGAAATTCTGTCCGAATCCGGGGCATCAACCGGACGCGGATATATTCTGGAAAATGATGCCAAAGGACGGATCACCAAATTGACTTATCCGGATCAGCTCGCCGCTGGGTTTGAATACAATGCGCTCGATTATCTCACCCGCTCGGTGGATCGTGCCGGGCGGGTTACCGATTATACGTACGCACCGACCCGCAGGCTGACCTCGGTTACCCGCTACCTGAATGACGGCGGAAGCAATACCCCGATCCGTATTGGATTCAACCTCGATGAGCAGGTTAATGTTTTAAGCATTACCGAGCCGCGCGGGCACTACGTTGAAAGTTACCAGCTCGACATGCAGGATCGCGTCACCTTCGTCACCAACATTGAAGGGCAGGTTATGAATATCGGGTACGGTGTCGGAAATTTTGTGAAGCAGGTTACCCGGTTTGATGGCAGTACCATCTCAAATGCCTACACTCAAGCGGGACGCTTAAGCTACTCTGAATACCGTACCGCAGGCGTCCCGCCTGCCACCGTCGCTTACAGCTACTGGCCCGACGCGCAGCTACATACCATCGCAGACGGTTCATCTGCTATCACCAACAGCTACGATCGCCTCAACCGGCTCACAAATCAGGTTGTCCAAATCAGCAATCAGCAATCGGAAATCAACAATTCCTTTGACGCCGTCGGCAACGTCACCAACTCTGCTGTTTCAGTTGGAGGGACGACCTCCGTGTCGTCTTCATACACCTACGACGAAGCCGAACGGCTGACGGATATTTTAACCACAGAGGGCGCAGAGACACAGCGGTTTGTGTATGCTTACAACCCCGAAAACGGGCGGGTGGCCAGTGTCTCGAATACGGTCAGCGGTTTGGTCTGCGCTTATCAATACGATCTGCTCGACCGCGCCACCAACATCACCTATTCTGTGGGTACAAACCAAATCCGTTCACTGGACTATACATTTGATGCTGCGGGAATGATTACGAAAAAGAAAATTGTAGACGATGCTTCCAGCTTCGTTACGTATGTTTATGCCTACGATTCGCTCGACCGGCTGGTTGCCGAAAAACGTTCTTCCTCTGTGTCCTCCGTGCCCTCTGTGGTGAGTTATAAATATGACCTTGCAGGCAACCGCTTAAGCAAAACCAGCAACGGGACAACCATCAACTACCAGCTCGGCTCCGGCAACCGCCTCGCCTCAACCGGCGTTTCATCTAGCCAGACCGTTTTCATCTCCGGCACCGCCGGTGAACCTATCGGCACCGACAACCGCTGGGGCGACCTCTACATCACCAACCTCACCGCCGGGGCATCCGTGGTTCCGGATGTAAACGGATATTCATTCCACGCCGGAATCCCCGTTGTTCAAAACCAGACCAACATCCTCGCCGCCGCGATCCGCGACGCTGCCGGGAACATGGGCTATGCGACCAACGAGTTGTTTGTTGGGGGTTTTACCACAGAGGACTCAGAGGCACAGAGCTATGCGTATGATGCCGCCGGATGCTTAACGAATCGGAATGGAACTTCGCTCGAATGGGATGAGCGATACCGATTGAAAAATGTAGACGATGCTTCCAGCTTCGTTCAGTACGCATACGACGTTTTAGGCCGCCGCGTTTCGCGTATTGAATCTTCAATTTCAAATCCGCAATCTGCGATCACAAACCTGTT
>QKFE01000322.1 GCA_003252225.1 Kiritimatiellales bacterium
GCCGGTATCAATGTCAGTTAAGCGGTAAGCGCGGCGACAGTTCTGGAAACAGGCCCCGCGGTTGGCCGACTGGTTGTAGCAGCCGATGCTCATGTAGCATTTACCCGAAATGGCGACGCACAGGGCGCCGTGGGCAAACAGTTCAATCTGCACGAGCCCGCCGCTCGGGCCGCGGATATCCTGCTCCCGAATTGCGTTTGAAATGGCGGCAATCTGCTCCAGTGTCAGTTCGCGGGCCAGCACCATGACGTCGGCATAGCGGGCGAAATATTTGACGGCGGCGATGTTTGAAATATTGGCCTGTACGGAAATATGCACTTCGAGTTCGATGGAGCGGGCATATTCAACGGCGGAAATATCGGACGCAATCACAGCGTCGAGTTTGGCGGCTTTTGCCGCATCGCAGATTTCGCGCAGGATTTCGAGCTCGTCATCATAAACAATCACGTTGAGCGCGAGATAGGATTTGACGCCGCACCAGCGGCAGATCCGCGCAATCCGTTTGAGGTCGTTCAGCGTAAACGGGCTGGCCGCGCGCGAACGCATGTTGAGTTTATCGACGCCGAAATAGACCGAATCCGCCCCCGCGCGGATCGCCGCGGCCAGCGAAGCATACGACCCGGCCGGCGCCATCAGTTCCAATCTGTGCGGCTGCTTTTTCATCTACCAAATTTCGAGGCGCAACCCCGGGACGCGCTCAAATTCACGGACATTCCGGGTGACGAAGACACATTGGTTCGCTAGCGCAGCGGCGGCCAGCCATAAATCGTGTGCGCCGATCATCTGTCCGCTTTCCACAAGATCACTCCATAGTTTGGAATGGATCCGGGCTGTCGCAAGATTGATGTCGAGAATTTCCATTCCGCCAAGCACCCGCTCGACAAAAGCCAGCCGCCGGGTGCGGATCTGTTCACTGGCGGCTCGGTGAACGCCGTGCAGAAGCTCACTGGCCGAAATTACCGAAAGAAAAACCAGATCATCTCCGTATTCGGAAACCTTTTGTTCGAGTTCAATTTCGCCCTTTTCGCAGGCAATCAGGATATTTGTATCAATCAGGAGGCCCATGGATCGCGAACCCCTTCTTTATTGATTTCAGAACGGACGCTCTCCAGATCTTTCCCAAAAGCATCGGCTTCCTCTGCGTTCAACGGCACCGTTGTTTTTAATAGAGAGGCAAGCTCACTCAGGCGTCGGCCTTTCGGCACCGGCTTCAGTTCAGCCACTTCTTTCCCGCTTTTCACCAGAATAAACCGGTCGCCTTTGTACGCCACCCGATTGATATATTCCGAAAAATGCCGGGAAACCTCAGTTACACTTGTTGAAACCGCATTCATATCCGCTCCTTTCTGATTATCAGATAACCTGATTATCTGATTTTGTCAACAATTCCAAGGTGAAGCAAATTCAGGGTTTTATATGAAAAAGTTTGTAAAACCTAATGGCCGCCGGTATTTTTCGAAGCTTCCCGCTTCTATGCCGGAGGTGGGCTATGCCCAGTTAGGGGTTAATCGTTATTAGTTATCAGGCAAGACAGGGCAGTATGCCTTAAACTAATAGCCAATAACCATTAACTGATAACGAATAACCACGCGCTTTGCGCGAAAGAACCGGAGAGGAAATATGAAAAACATTCCCATTGATAATGTCCGCAACTTCGCTCTAATGGGCCACACGGGTAGCGGGAAGACTTC
>QKFE01000318.1 GCA_003252225.1 Kiritimatiellales bacterium
GGATTGGAATGCTGGCTACAGCGATTGCTATTGCATCAACTGCAAATGCCCGCATCAAAATGGTGGCGCTGCCGGAACGCGGGAAAACCGATATCCGGCTGGATAATCCAAGTGCAACCCTGATTGAAGAAGAACGGGTGCTGACCCTCCAGCAGGGCGTTAATCAGGTCGATTTTTCGTGGAAGGGGGTCAATATTGACGCGGATTCCATCCGGCTGACTTTATTGGGCGAAGCGGAAAACGTGAACCTGCTGAATGTCAGTTATCCCCCGAATGAACAGGCGCTGGTTTGGGAGATTTACAGCCCGTCGGCCAAAGAACAGAAGGTGCGCATTTCGTATCTGCTTTCATTCATCGACCGATTGGTGACCTATAAACTGGTTGCGGATAAAGCGGAGTCCAAAGTGGATTTGCGCAGTTTTCTGGTGCTGCGGAATTTTTCGGGCGAGGATTTTGAAAACGCGTGGGTGCTGCTGGATTACGGCGAAGCGTTTGAGCGCGGTATTCAGCACGAAGAGACCAAGCAACTGCTGTTCTTTAAAGCGGGCGAAGTGCCGATTGAAAAAACGTGGACGTTTGATTCCGCCGAACTGCCGTGGGATCCGGAGCAGGTAAGCGGCAATGTCGGCATTCCGGTTTCGTATAAAATCGCCAACACCAAAAAGAACGGCCTCGGTCAATTTGCACTGAATGACGGGAAGGCGCGCGTTTTTCAGGATGACGGAAACGGCGGAACGATCGTGCTCGGTGAAGATCAGTCGAAACTGGTTCCGGTTGGCGAGGAGATGGAAATCTATATCGGTGACAGCCGCGACATCGTGGTTACCCAGAAAAAGATGCACGAACAGCAAATCAACGTCCGCCGCAACCAGAAAAACGACATTGTCCTGTACGACACCGATGAACTGATCACCGCCAAGCTGGAAAACTTCAAAGAGACTCCGGCGAAATTAACCCTGATTCAGCATATCGACGGACAGTGGGACATGGCGGAATGCAATATGGAATATGAACTCGAAGACGCTTCCACCCTGAAATTTGAAATCGAACTGCCCGCCAACGGGAAGAAGGATTTTTCGATGCGCTACAACCGGCGCAACATCCGGTAAATTTCCTCCGGGATAACCGGCTCCGGAATTCAGGTAAAAGAAGCGGCAAAAATACACAACGTCCCCGGCGCGGAAAATGCGGCGGGGACGGATCTTTTATCCTGAAAACGGAAATGACTCACCACGAATCGGCACGAATTGACACGAATCACCAATAATAGAGGGTTTTCTCAGTCACAGCCTTTGGTTTCGGCAGTCACTCTGCCGATGAGTTCCTCGTTTCTTGTAAAACGTTCTTCATTAGTGATTATTCGTGTCGATTCGTGGTTCCGTTCACGAATTTAGGTTTATGAGTTGAAGAAAGCGCCTATTTCACGGTTTGGCGGGTCTGTTTTACGAGCACCGTCCACAGCGCCGCCGGATCGTCAGTTGCGAGCAGAGCTTCGCGCGCCTCGTTTTCTCGGAAAGTTTGGGCCAGGCCGGAAATGAGCTTGAGATAAAAAGCACTCGCGGCGGTCGGAATGACCACAAAGAAAAATATCCGGGTCAGCGTCCGGCCCGGGCCGCCGAAATGAACCCCTTTTTTGTGGATGCCCAAAGCCAGCGTTAATCCGCCGCCTTCGACTCCGCGCACAT
>QKFE01000017.1 GCA_003252225.1 Kiritimatiellales bacterium
GGGCTGTTTTTTTTTCGGAACTGTAGTGGCGGCTCTTAGAGCCGCAGGCGAGCGTTTCTAAAAAACGCCGCTGCATCATCGACATCACACAAAGCGAACTTTGGCGATGTGGGGGAGTTCGCGGTAGAGGTTGTCGTAGTCGAGGCCGTAGCCGACGACGAAGTGGTCGTCGATTTTAAAACCGGCGAAGTCGGCTTCAAATTCAACGGAGCGGGCGGTCTGTTTGTCGAGCAGGACGCAGGTTCGGACGGTTTTTGCGCCGCGTTTTAAAAACAGTTCTTTGGTGAAAGCCAGAGTGAGCCCGGAGTCGAGAATATCGTCAACCAGCAGCACGTCGGTTCCGGCGATTTCGTCGCGGATGTCGTGTACAATTTCGACGGTACCGGAGGATTCGGTGCCGGAGCCGTAGCTGGAAAGGGTCAGAAAGTCGATGCGCGGATGAATGTTGTGGCGGTGGAAGCTGCGCATGAGGTCGGCGAGAAACATGAAGCTGCCTTTGAGGATCCCGATGACGGCGAGGTTTCCGGGTTTTCCGGTTGCGGCGATTTCGTCGACGAGTGCGTCAACCCGTTGGGCGATAGCTGTTTTATCGATCAGGATTTCTTTTACATCGTGGGGTCTCATGAGTAATCTCCGCCTTTTGTTGCAGTTGGACTCACGGTATGGGTTAAGGGGAAAATTGGAAAGATAATTGCGCGGCGTGACGATTGAAGAGTGAAACGCGAAAGCAAAATCACGGCTCACGCATCACAGATCACGTCAGATCGGAGATTTGAAAGATGAAAGTACGAACACGTTTTGCACCGAGCCCGACGGGGAATGTGCACATCGGCAATATGCGCGCGGCGATTTATAACTGGCTGTTTGCGCGGCATCACGGCGGGCAGTTTCTGCTTCGGGTTGAAGATACGGATCGGGAGCGTTCGACGCCGGAAGCGATTCAGACGCTGCTCGATGCGATGGTCTGGCTGAAACTCGATTTTGATGAGGAGCCGCTATATCAGAGCACACGGATGGAGGCGCATTTGGAAGCAGCGGAAATGCTGCTTTCAAAGGGGCTGGCGTATAAAGAGGATAAAGGCGGAACGGGGCAGGGCGAATGTGTGATTTTCAGAATGCCGGGAACGGACAGTATTTTTGAGGACGGCATTAAAGGGACGCTTTCGAAGAAGGCGGAGAATATGCAGGATTTCGTGATTGTCCGTTCGAACGGTACGCCGGTATTCCATTTGGCGAATGTGCTCGATGATATTGAGCAGAACGTGACGCATGTGATCCGCGGCGACGATCATGTTGAAAATACGTTCCGCCATATTGCCCTTTATAAAGCGCTCGGGGCGGACGTTCCGAAATATGCCCATCTGCCGATGATTGTGAATGCGCAGGGCAAACCCTATTCCAAACGCGACGGCGACGCGTTCGTCGGTGATTTCCGCGAAAAGGGTTTTCTGGGCGAGGCGCTGTTTAATTATCTGGCGCTGCTGGGCTGGTCGCCGGGCGACGACCGCGAAATTATGTCGATGCCGGAAATGGTTGAGGCGTTTTCGCTGGAGCGCTGCCAGTCTTCCGCCGCGCAGGTTGATTTGAAAAAACTGACGTGGATGAACGGCGAATATATGCTGAAACTGCCGGACGAAGATTTTGAAATGATCTGTTTCGGCGAACTCGATAAAGCCGGAATCGATGCCGAACCGGAATATGCCCGGCGTATCTTTAAACTGGTTCGCGAACGGGTGAAAACGGTCGCCGATATTGTGCCGATGACCGGATATTTTTTCGCCGATGAATTTGAATACGACGAACAGGCGGTGCGCAAAAAGCTGCAAAAGGACGGGGTCGCCGATACGCTGGCGAAAGTGAAAGCCGTTTTTGAATCGCTCGAAATTTTTGACGAAGCTTCCACCGATAAAGCGCTGCATGATTTTGTTGAAACCTCCGGCCTCGGTTTCGGAGCGGTGATGGCGCCGGTGCGTATCGCGGTTTCGGGGGTGCAGTCCGGCCCTGACCTTTTCCCGCTGCTGAACGTGCTCGGCCGCGAACGGGTGCTGAAACGGATTGAGCGGACGACCGGGCTTTTTCTTTCGTAACCTGACCTTGCGGAAATGAGTGCCGAACTGAACATGTTTCCCGTAGCGGCCGCGCTGATGCAACCGTCAGCGTGGGTTGTTGCGGGTGTGCTTCAGTTAACGGCGCTGGCGTTTGCGGTTTGGGCGATAAGCTGGAATCGTCGGCATAAAAAGGAACCCGAAAACGAAGCCCATTCGACGACCGGAAAAAACGAAGCGCAGCTGAAGGAAATTCTCAGCGCGGTTCCGGTCGGAATCGGAATGGTTCGCGATCGCGTCTGTCTTTGGGTGAACCCGATGCTGCTTTCCATTATCGGCTATTCCGAAGAAGAGGTGATCGGGCAGAGCACAAAAGGCATCTATCCGGATGAAGAGGAATATAACCGGATCGACGAAGCCTACAGTCTGGCTGAAAAAAAAGGATCGGCGGAAGTTGAAGCGCGGTGGATTCACAAAGGCGGCCGCGAAATATCGGTCCTTTTGGGATTAACCGCCATCAATCCGGCCGATCTGTCGCAGGGCATCATTCTTTCCGCCGTGGACATCACCGCCCGTCGGCTGGCTGAACGGGCGAACGAAGAACTGCTGCGCGACCGCGAAGCCAACATTACCATGCTGCTCGACCTGAATGAAGACACCGAAGAGGCGCGCAGTAAACTTGAAGAGGCCAATAAGCAGCTGAAGGCCGCGATTGAACGGGCCAATAAACTCGCATACGAAGCGCAGGCGGCCAACATCGCCAAAAGCGAATTCCTCGCTAATATGAGCCATGAAATCCGCACCCCGATGAACGGCATCATCGGCGTAACCACGCTGATGCTCGATTCGGGGCTGAATGAGGAGCAGTTCGAACTGGCCGACACCGTACGCAAAAGCGGGAATGCGCTGCTTTCGATTGTGAACGATATTCTCGACTTCTCGAAAATCGAAGCCGGGCACATGGAAATTGAAATCATTGATTTCGACCTGCAGCTGGTGCTGGATGAATTAAAGGC
Organism: Kiritimatiellales bacterium; assembly: GCA_003252225.1. Lineage (GTDB taxonomy): Bacteria > Verrucomicrobiota > Kiritimatiellia > Kiritimatiellales > Pontiellaceae > Pontiella. The sequence goes on from QKFE01000017.1 coordinate 3,062, forward strand.
GATTCTCGAAGTACAGGCGCAGCGGAAGAATATCGGGTTCAAAATGGAAGTCGCCCCGAAAGTTCCGCGCAAACTTTGCGGCGATGTTTCCCGCATTCGGCAGATTCTCACCAACCTGATCGGCAACGCCATTAAATTCACCGAAGAGGGCGAAGTGGTTTTGAAAGTGAAGCTGGAGAAAGATCACCGGGATCATATTCACCTCCGTTTTGAGGTGCACGATACCGGAATCGGAATTGCGCCGGAAAAACTCGGGAATGTGTTTGATGCGTTTAAGCAGCTGGATGCTTCCACCTCGCGGATGTACGGCGGAACCGGGCTCGGCCTGACCATCTGTAAACAGCTGGTGGAAATGATGGATGGTGAAATCGGCGCCGAAAGTACCGTCGGATCGGGCTCCGTTTTCTGGTTTATCGTTCCCATCGATCTTCAGATGCTCAAAGGCGGGCAGACCACCTTCGATTTTGAAAAACCGGTTGCCCGGAAACGGCAGGATGCCGAAGTGAATCCGGTTCGCAATGTACTGACGGCAGCCCGCGGGCATATCGAAACACTGGGGCGGGAAATCCGGGTGCTGGTGGTCGAAGATAACCGGGTAAATCAGACCGTGGCCGTTCGCACATTGGAGAAAATGGGCTGCATTCCCGATGCGGTAAAAGACGGCGAAGAAGCCATTGCCCGTATCCGTGAAAATGAATACAGCCTTGTTTTGATGGATGTCCAGATGCCGAAAATGGACGGTATTGAAACCACCCGAATTATCCGGGCAGACGAAAAAGAAAACGGGCGGGAACGCCTTCCCATTATCGCCATGACCGCCCACGCGTTAAGCGGCGATAAAGAGCGCTGCATCGAAGGTGGAATGGACGGCTACATCACCAAACCCATCAATGTGTCCGAACTCGCGGACGCCATTTTCGGTGTGCTGGGCCTTCAGTACGGATAGTTTTTTCGCGGGGTAGGGCGCTTTCGATGAAAGCGCCGTGGACGGTTCGACGAACCGTCCCTACCAATCAAGGCCGGTTGCGGCAGCGCTCGGCGGGGGTTTGCAGACGCGTCAGAAGGAACGCCTTGAATTCCTGCGGCCAGTCCTGTTTTTCAAGCGCCTTTTCCATACAGAGCAGCCACGCCTCTTTTTCCGGGGTTCCAATCGCTAAATGAGCATGTGCCTGAGCCAGCTTGATCGGGCCGTATTTTTCTTCATAGAGCTCCGGGCCGTTCAGATAACCCGCCAGAAAAAGGCCCAGCTTTTCGCGCGATACCGCCAGATCGGTCGGGTGCATAAACAGGATCTTTTTTGCCTCCGGCAATGTTTCCATTACATCATAAAAATCGTTCGCCAGTTTCATGCAGCCCTCAATTCCGCCTGCCGCCTTAAACTGATTGTCCCCTTCGCGGTAATCGTCCAGTAATTTCTGTACATCGTCTGTCATTATAAACCTCACTAAAATGGTACTATATACATTCCCGGAAGAGGCATTTCCAGTCATTGAATGAAAAAATTACACCGGTATGTGCGTTGTTCGGTTTGTTATTCCGCTAACACCTGCAAGGCCAGCTCAACGATACCGAAGGGGGCGCTGACCTGATAGCCGGCGACGCGGCCGGAAATCTGTTCGCAGATTTCGCGGGCGATTTCGATGCCGAGTTTGCGGCCGTCCTCTTTGGTTTTGGCGCGGCTCATCCGTTCGAGAATGGAATCCGGCACTTCAACGCCCGGAACTTCGCTGGCCAGAAACTCGGCGTTGCGGAAGGAAACCAGCGGCCAGACCCCGGCAACCACCGGAATATTCCCGCCTCGTTTTTCTGCAGCGTCCAAAAAGCGCAGCAGTGCTTCGGGGTCAAAAATCGGCTGGGTGATCGCATATTCCGCACCGGCATTAATTTTATTCATGTAATGCCGCAGCTCGCGTTCCGGCTCAACCGCGCACGGGTTGGCGCCGACACCGATCAGAATTCCGGTTGGCGGGTTGATCACATTTCCGCCCACATCGACGCCGTGATTCAAATTGTTTACCACCTGCGTCAGCCCGACGGCATCAACGTCGAAAACAGCGGTCGAATCGGGATAGTCGCCGAGTTTCGGCGGATCGCCGGTGATGATCAGATAATTACGAAGGCCGCCCGCATAACCGCCGAGCAGATCGGACTGCATCCCGATCAGGTTGCGGTCGCGGCAGCAGTAATGCAGCACGGTTTCGATGCCGATTTCACGCTCAACCGCCAGCGCGGCGACCATCGGCGAAATACGGGCCGAAGCGCGCGGGCCGTCGGGAATATTGATCGCGTCGATTCCGGCCTCTTTGCACTGTCGGCATTTTTCGAGCATCGGTTTTAAATCGATCGAACGCGGCGGGGTGATTTCAACACTGGTCACTTTTTCGCCGCGCGAAAGTTTGGCGGCAAAGGCGCATTTTTCCGCCATCGGAATAACGGCCACTTCCGGCATTTCCTGATTGGCGTGATTTTTAATTTCGACATGCTTTTTCACGCCGGTCATCGATTTCACACTTTTGGCCATCGTTGAAATATCGGTGGGTGTCGTGCCGCAGCATCCGCCGACGCCGCGTACGCCGAGCTCAATCATCCGCTTCGCGTATTCGGTGAAATATTCCGGCGACGCCATATAAATCATCCGGCCTTCCACCTCCTGCGGCAGCCCGGCGTTGGCCATAATCACAAACGGCTTGCTGGTCAGCGGCAGCGCACGCTCGGCATTGCTGTACGCCGCCGCCGGGCCGACCCCGCAATTCAGCCCGATTCCGTCGACGTTTTCATCCGCGTGGAGGGTTTTGACAATCTGCTCAATCTTGCGGCCCTTTTCAGTTTCGCCCTCTTTTCCGACCGTCATCGAAACAAACACCGGGCGGTTTAAGCTTTTGGCGATACTGGCTGCCAGCTGCGCCTCCTGAATATGGGTGAAGGTTTCGAGCATGAAAAAGTCGATGCCTTCGTCGGCGAGAATTTTCATCTGCTCGCGGAAAATAGAGGCCAGTTCATCCTTCTGCGTTTCGAGAAAAACCTGCCCCGATTTCAAAACCGGCCCAACCGATCCGGCCACCAGCGCATCATCACCGGCGGCTTCGCGGGCCAGTTTAACGGCGGCGCGATTGATTGCTTCCAATTCGCCGACCAGTCCGTGCCCTTCGAGTTTACGGCGGTTTGCGCCGAACGAATTGGTTTCGATTACATCCGCCCCGGCGTCGGCATATTCCTGGTGAATCCCGCCGATCAGTTTCGGATTGGTAATGCACAGATGCTCGTAGCACGTATTAATAAACACGCCCTTCGAATAAATCATCGTCCCCATCGCCCCGTCAAAAATGAGGGGGTGGTCTGCCATGCGTTCAATTATATTTTTCATACTTTGTTCCTGTCGGGATTCGACAAAATAATTATGGACAAAATGATTCAGTTCACCCTGCCGTCTCGAATTATTTTGTCCTAAATCATTTTG
>QKFE01000138.1 GCA_003252225.1 Kiritimatiellales bacterium
TCACCTGTCGCCATATGAATGAGCTGTCTCGCCAAGGAAGTCTTTCCAATTCCCCGGTTTCCCACAATTGCGATGTTTGCGCCTTCGGCGATCAGGGCATAGTAACAGTCGCTAACTGCGTGACTACGGCCAGCAAACCGCGCAGGCGCGTCGATCTCCTTTGCTGGTTGAAAGGCATTCTCAACTTCCGAGATGGTCGGTTCTTTCATGGGGTTAATCTCCATTTTTTCCACCAGTTGGATTATTCGCCGAGGTAGATGATGAGTTTGTCCTGCGAGAGGATGGCGAGGTCGCCGATGCCGTCGCCGTTGAGGTCGCCGGATTCGATATCGTGGGGTTCGGTTCCGCGGGCGTTGCTCATATCGGCGAAGTCGGAAAGGAGGAAGACTTCGAAGGTGAGTTCGTTTTTCAGTTCGGTTCCGTTTTGGCTGACGAGTTCGACGGCGCGGTTGGCGGGGTCGATCAGTGCGGTCATCGGGCGGGGCGGGGAGCCGAGTTTGACGGCTTTGGCGTAGGCGAGCATCGGGGTTTCGGAGGGGGAAACATATTCGGCGACGGAAACGGTTTCGAGCCGTGTTCCGTTGCCCATAATTTCGTTCAGCCCGGTTTTGTCGAGCAGGATGAGGGTGTCGCGTACGGGGTTTTTGAGCTGAACGAGGTCGAAGAGGGTTTGGTCGGCATCGGGGATATGGATTTTGCCCCACTCATCGCCTTCGTCGGAAAAGCGGATGAGGTCGCCGGTATTGCGGTCGTAAAAGAAGGTTCCCGAAGCGCCGCCGAGCAGGTTGAAGCGGGCGGAGGCAATCATTTCGCCGCGCGGGTTTTCGGGGTTGAACTGGCGGGTAACTTCGTAACGCGCGCCGGTCCATTCAAAATTGCGGGCGATTGCGCCCTGCGAAATAACCAGTGTTGAGCCGTCGCCGGGTTTTCCGGTGCGGATGTTGGAAAGGGTCAGCGGCTGGGTCAGGGCGCGGAAGGATTCGCTGGTGAGTTCTTCGAGCCGGCCGTTTTCGAAGAGGTACATTTTGGGGTTGTCGTAGGCCATGAAGAAAATGAGGCCGGTTTTATTTTCGGGGAGCTGGAAGGCCAGCAGATCGATGGGATCGTTCTGCATTTCGAGGGGATAAACCGAAGCTTCGTCGCTGCCGCAGGTCATGGAAATGAGCTGGAGTTCTTTGTCGTCGTTTTTGCAGACAAACCAGCTTTCGTGCCCGGCTTCGATGGCGCAGCCGGCGAGTACATCACCGGGTGTTTTGAGGATTTTGGGGAATTGGGCGAGGTTTGCGGCGCTGTGGCAGGCGGCGATTTTTTCTTTTGTGCTGATCACCAGCACGTCGCCGTTGGCGGAGCGGGAAATACGGCTGACTTCGGAGAGGGTGTCGATGCGTTCCGGTTCGGGGTCGAGGCCGTCGGGCCCGCCGGAATAGAGGTGAAGGCGGCTGAGTTCGGGGGCGGCGACGAGCAGGTCGTCGAATCCATCGGTGTTGAAATCGCCGGTAATCCAGGCCGGGGCGGCTTTTTTATTCGTTCCTTCCAAGCCAATGCGGCCCGGGGAAATTTCCTGTGCGGCCATGATGGGGGGCTGTTCTTTCTGCACAAAGTCATAAATGCGGAAGGCGAGCCGGTTGCGCAGAACCATGCCGATACGCGGCGAAAGCGATTCGCCCTGTA
>QKFE01000204.1 GCA_003252225.1 Kiritimatiellales bacterium
CCCGGATGGCGTATTCTGGGGCAGTTTCTCTCGCCGTTTGCGCATATGATGGATTTTGCGAGGGGAACTGTGGACAGCCGGATACTGGTTCTCTACCTGGCTTTTACGGCGTGGTTTCTGTTTATAACGGTGAAAGTGATCGACTCGAAACGCGCATAGTTTGGATATAGCTGCATGAAAAGAATTATTGCCAACCTGAATTCAATTGCGGGTGTTTTACTCGCGCTGGTCGTTGTGTTCATGGTCATTTTTATCGCCCTGCGCAATCCGGTTCGGCTGAACTGGAGCGGCCGGAATTATTATGTGCTTTCAGATAAAACGCTGAGCCTGCTCGAAAATCTGGATCAACGCGTGAAGGTCACCGTTTTTTTTCAGGATGATCACAAATTCATTAAAGACCGCGATCTGGAAAACCTGCTCGAAGAATATGAATACCACTCCGACGGGCTGATTTCGGTTGAATGGGTTGATCCCGCGCGCGACCGCACCCGTACGGAAATGTTTAAGAACAAATACGGCCTGTCCGATGCGCAGGTGGTGGTGTTTGATCTCGACGGTAAAAAGCGGATTGTTCACCAATCGGATCTGGCGGACGAAGAGATAGTGAAAGGCCGGAAAGAACCGGTGATTACCAACTTTAAAGGCGAACAGGCGTTTTCATCGGCCATTCAGGGGCTGATGCAGGAGGAGGCGCCGGTGGTCTATTTTCTCGTCGGTCACGGCGAGCGCCGGGTGACGGATTTCGATCAGGTGGTGGGATACGATAAAATCGGCACCGCCATGCTGAACGATAATCTGGACGTGAAAGAACTCCTGTTGAGCACGGAGAAGCGGGTTCCGGAAAATGCGGCGGCGCTCATTATTGCCGGGCCCACTAAAAATATGAGCGCGATCGAAACAGAGATGATCGAAGATTACCTCAATCGCAGCGGCCGGGTTCTGATTATGCTCGATGCGCTCAAAGACGGTGGGCTCGAACCGCTGCTCCGCCGCTGGGGCGTGGGGGTCAGAGATGATTTTGTGATCGACCCCGAACTGATGCTCAGCGGTCGCGATCTGCTGGTTCGCAGGTTCAATCCGCACCCGATTACGATGAAACTTAAAAACCTGATTCAGCTGGTTTTGCCGCGATCCGTTGAACCCCTTGCTGAAGAAACCGAAGGGGGCGCTTCGGCGGAGGATCGACCAACCGTTGTGCCTTTGATTTACACCAGCGAAAAGGGATGGTCCGAAACACAGGTTGACCAATCGAGCGTTAAATTTGATAAAGATACGGCGGACAGGGAAGGGCCGATTTCCATGGCGGTTGCCGTTGAACGCGGCGCAGCCGAAGCGCAGCTGGATGTGCAGATTAAACAGTCGCGGCTGGTCGTGATCGGCGATGCGGATTTTGTGAGCAACGGCCTGATGGTGGCCGGCAATCAGGATCTGTTCATGAGTGCGCTGAACTGGCTGTTGGATCGCGAAGAGCTGATGGCGATTGCGCCGAAACCAATTGAAGATGTGAAAATTACGCTGACCCGGAAACAGCTGCAGAAACAGATGCTGATCAACGTTGCGGCCATTCCTTTCATCGCGGTTATTGTTGGCGGTCTGGTTGCGCTGCGCAGAAGGAAATAATTTTAATGAAGAATCGCTCCACGCTGTTTTTACTGGTGAGCATTGTTGTGCTCGGCCTGTTCATTTTCCTGCAGGAATCGTGGCGGGCGCGTGTGCCGTCCAAAGAGATGAAGCAGATCCGCCTGTTTGATCTGGATGTGCAGACCCTTTCATCCGTTGAATTCAAGTTTACCAACGGCGTTGTCCGGGTTGTTAAGCAGAATGGCGAGTGGTTTTCGGGTTCTCCCGGGAAAGGGTTGGGGCGCGCCGATCTCGAAATGATCATGCGAATGGTTTCCGGGCTGAATTCGATGGGCAAAGGCACGGTGATTACGGCTGACCACATGAAAATCCGCGGGCTCGATCCGTCGGAATACGGATTAGATCAACCGCGCGTCGAGATTTCCGCCGTCGATAATCAGGGGGAAAGAAAATGGCTGGTTGGCCGGAGTACGCCGCTCGGCGATCAGGTTTATGTAAAATCGGCTGATTCGGATGATGTGTATACGGTGTTTAGAAAGCTGCTTCAAATTGTGCCGACTGATCCGGCGCTGCTGCGCGATCGCCTGCTGTTTTCCGCTGAACCCGCCGGTGTTCGCCGTATTGAAATCCGCGGCGCAAACGGATTCGTCCAGCTCATAAAAGATGCCGATGCGGCGTGGAAGATCCATCAGCCGTTTTCCGGAAAAGCGGACGGGAAGGAAGTCGCCCTTTTCATCGAAAAACTTTACCAGCTGCGCATCGAGGATTTTGTGGAAGACAATGTGACCGATTTTACCGGCTTCGGCCTGCAGGGGGAAACGCATCAGATTTCGGTCGGCGGTGTTGACGGTACCGCGCGGATGATTGTGCTCGGTGATGATATTCCGAACAAAGAGGGCTTTATTTACGCCCGCCGCGCCGACGACAACTCGGTGTTTTCCGTGAAAAGCGAACTGCGCGATTTGATGAATACAAAGCCGGATAAGTTCCGCGATGCGCGTGTGCTTGAAATTGCGCTGGCGGATGTGACGTCTATTCAGATTGAGCGCGAAGCGGAAAAACTGGCGATGGTGCTGGATCGGGAAGCGCGGGCCTGGAAGGTGACGATGCCGGTGGCCTGGCAGGCGGATCCGAAGGCCGTTACGGATTTGGCGATTCTTTGGGATAATGCGGTGATTACGGCGCACGATGTATCCACCAATACGACCCCGGCGGAGTGGATCATTTCGTTCGGCTCCGATCTGACGGGTAAAACCAACACCCTCGAAATTCTGCCGGTGAACGGCAAGCGCGACGGACTGCTGGTTCGCCGTGACGGCAGTCCGAATGTTTTCCAGATCAACCTGCCGGCGGTGCCTGCCGGTATTATTGATCCGCTGGTTTACAAGGATAAGCGGGTGTGGGAAGTCGCGCCGGACACGGTGCAGAAACTGACCCTTTTAAAGGCGCCGAACGGCGCGCAGACCATTCGGCGGATTGAAGACGGAAAGTTTGCGGCTGACGGCACCAATTCGAATCTTCAGGTTGATCTCAAGGCGGCCAAAAAACTGCTCGGCAGTTTGAGTACGGTTTCAACCACCGGTTATATCACTTACAATCCGCGCGATCTGGAAACCTACGGTCTGGCTGCGCCGATGCTCGAACTCCATTTGGGTTTTGAGGGGACGAATGAACTGGGCCGCGTGCTGCTGGTGGGCAAAGAAACCGAAGCGGGATATTATTCGATGGTGAAGGGGCGCGACGTGGTGTTTTATCTGCCCAAACCTTTCGTGCAGGATCTTTCCGTCGATCTGCTTATCCCCCCGAAAGAAAATGCGTCGGCTCCCGAATAAATGAAGTCAAAAAGAGCCAGGCTTCGCTTTTCGATCAAAGCCTACCGGTTTTTCCGGGGTGTCGTCCGGTGTATCTCCGTATTTGCGTTTCTGCTGTTGGCGCTGTTTGTGGTTCTTCGCTTTTACGGTGTGCCCGATCCGGTTTTGCGGGAAGTCGTCCGCCGGGCGAATGTCGCCGGAATACCGGTCGATATTGAGCGGGTCACGCTTACACTGCGCGGATGGCGGGCTGAAAATGTGCGCTATTTCAGTACGCATCCCGATGACCTTGAACCCATATTCCACGCGCGGGAAGTTTTCATTGTGCGGCACTGGCGGGAAGAGGAGCAGGTTGAAGGCGGACTGGTATTTGATGCGGAAGCCTACGGTATTCGGATGAATCCTTCGATTGAATGGGGGATCGAAATTCCGGCGGCGAGCAATGCGCGGGTAGTTGATAAAATAAAAGTTTCGCTGACTTTTTTCCCGGACCGGATTGAATTTGCCGACGGCGTGATGGAGTGGGTCGGATCGGAGTTCCGCGTGAAAGGCACGATTCTGAAGGCCGATGAAGCCGCGCGCGAAAGACGGCGGCAAAAAAAACTCCGGCAGGAAAAATTGCCGCGCGATACGGTGCTTCCGGTCTACATCAGCGAGCAGCAGTTTCAGGAGATTGAAACGCGGCTGAAAATGATCGAAATACAGGACGCCGTGAAAATAGGGATCAATTTCCTCGTCGATGCCGGGGACTATTCCCGAAGCCGGATCAACTGGTCGGTGCAGACCGGGGAAACCGGATTCCGCGGGGTTGATTTTTCGCGAATGCACCTCAAAGGCAGTTATGCCTATCCCAGACTGATCATTGAACGTGCCGGTATTTCCAGAGAAAACCGTGCGGTGACGTTGAACGGGGAATATGATTTTTCCTCCAAACAGATTCAGGGCCGGGTTGCGAATGCAATTACCTCCAAACAGCTGCTGACACTGCTTCCTCCGGTTGTGCACGATCTGCTGGTGAAGGCTGAAATGCAGTTTGATGAACTGCCGCAGTTTGATCTCAATTTAGGCCCGGCGGTTGCCGACGGTCTGCTGAATTCGGTTTCCGGTTCATTCGAAATCCGCGATGTCACGTATGCCCAGCTCGAAATCGCGTCGCTCAAAGGCGATGTTTCCCGAAGGGACGACCGGCTGGAGCTGACAAACCTGAAGGGTGCGGTTCGCGGACAGGAATGGCGGATCGAAGAGATGGGCAGTGCGATGCTCGGCGGAAAGGCCGAAGGTGAAGTATATTGGGATGCACGCCGCTGTTGGTTCGGCGTGAAGGCGAAGGGCGGATTTGATCCGAACCTCCTCGTCGGCCCGCTTGCTCCGGTTGAGATTGCCACCAATGTAATCCGCCGTTTCCGGTTCCATGACGACCGCCCGACGATGTTTGATGTTGAACTGGGTTCCTGCCTGACCAACTGGAGCACGTTTTTCATCGATATTCATGCCAAGGGAAACAATGTGCAGATTCACGATGCGCAGCTGAGTTCAGTCAATGTCTCCGGCTTCTATTCCAATTCGGTGCTCCGGCTTGATCCGGCCGGTGCGATGCAGGGAGTCGATTTCCTCAAAGGAAAGGCTTCGCTTGATTTCGAGCATTCAACTGCCGATGTGGATATGCTCAGCAGTATATCGCCTGTAACGCTCGAGGATTTGGTTTATCCGCAGCTGAACCTTTTCGGCGAACACATCCGTCCGGAAGGAAATTGCCAGATCCGGGCGCTCGGCAGGCTGGATTGGGAACAGATGAAAACGACCGATTTCACGGCGAAAGTCGAAGTGGATAAGGTGCATATTCCGGTGGCCTGTTTTGATCATCTGAAAGCCGACGTCTCCGGGAAAGGGACGCTGCTGACGGTGGATAACGCCCGGTTCGGGCTGTACGGCGGGAAAGGGACGGGCTCGCTGTTGATCACGCTGGATCCCGCCACAAACGGAATCCCCTACAAAACCGATGCATCGGTTGAAAACGCAAACTTTAAATCGCTGCTGCTCTACCTCAAGCCGGACTGTTCTCCGGATATTGCCGGGGAATTGAGCGGAAGGCTGTTTTATGAAGCCGACCTGAAAACCAATTTTTTTGAATCGGCAAACGGCGCCTGCGCCCTGTCGATTGTCGATGGTCAGCTGGCCGACCTCCCGCTGTTTCAGGGCTTTTCCCGGCTGATGCGAAAAGTCATTCCCGGCTTCAACGTGTTTTCAATCACCAGCCTGCAAGGGGATTTTATGCTGGTTAACGGAACGATCCAGTCCGATGAGGTCTCTTTTGGCGGCGACATTATCAGCGCAAAAGGCCACGGCAGTTATTCGTATCAGACCGGATTCGACGCCTATGTTCATGCCCGGCTTCTGCGCAGCGGCATTATTTCAAAAGTGGTGCGCGCCGTCACCGATCCGATCTTCAAACTCTTCGAACTCAAACTCGAAGGATCGCTGTCGGAGCCTTCGTGGAAGCTGGATAAATTTACAATCGACCCCTCTGAAGAGAACCCGCCGCCGAAACAGGTTGCGCCCCGACGGCGCGGGCGATAGCATTCCTTTGTTAAACAAAGAGAAAGTATATGAATTCACTACATCCAAGTTTCTGGGCGGCGTTATTCGGCTGGGTGATTGCGCAGACCGCTAAAATGTCCTGTAGTTTTATTGAATCGAAACGGCTCGATTTCAGCTATATGGTCAGCACCGGCGGAATGCCGAGCGCGCATTCGGCGATGGCCAGTTCGCTGGCCACTTCGCTCGGTTTATGCGAAGGGTTTGATTCCGCCATTTTCGCCATTGGATGCGCGTTTGCCATTGTTGTGATGTTTGATGCGCAGAGCGTGCGCAAAGCGGCCGGTGAACAGGCCCGCCTTTTAAATCAGATTGTCGACGAACTGCTGCACGAACACCATCTGTCGGAAAACAAACTGAAAGAACTGCTCGGTCACACCCGGCTCGAAGTTTTTATGGGGATGCTGACCGGCATCGCAACGGCCATGGCGACATTCCGCTTCATCCATTAAAAGCCGGATGAATAATTTTTTCTGCCTGCGGCGGCGTTGTTT